>CAUUCV010000011.1:0-11246 GCA_963543745.1 uncultured Candidatus Saccharibacteria bacterium
CTTATCCTCCTTCCATACATAGATATCCCACTTCTCCTTATGCGGGAGTTTGATTGTCTTGTAGATGATACCTTCTACATGATTGAAGTATTCCTTAACCGCATCGATATATGCGGTATAGAACGCAGCAGAGTTGCCAATGTAATTAACTCTAGTAATATCATCAACACCAGGATATAATATAAACAACCCTTCTATAATATCTCGTAGCTCCATTATACACCTCCTAGTATAATATAAAAGTAAAAAAAAAGAAAGAGGAACGTATCCTCTTAAGCAATCGCAAGCAATTGACTTGTTAGTTCAGCAAGTATATCTTGTTTCTCGTCTCCGAGTTTAGAATATACTTGACCGCTAAACGAATTCAATTCTTGTTCTTCCTCATTGGTCATTCCAATTTCCGATTTCAATTCTTCACCATAATAAATGACTTTCAGGAATTGTGATTTATCTGGTTGCTCTACAAATGCTTCCATATGATCGTATTCTTGATGGAATAGACTCTCCGCTTTTTCTGTCCAAGACTCTTTATATTGGTCTTTCAGAATAGCCAAAGTTTCGTATTTCATAAGCATAGCAATCTTATAAAAGATTGATACAGCCTCCACATTAACCATTTCTCCTTTGTATTCAAAATTCATCATAATGTTTACCTCTCTTTCTATAGAGAGACATGTAAAAAATTGAAGAGAATAGTATAAGCTACTCTCCCCAATGATTGATTATGGTTTCCATTTCGGAAATCCTTTCACCAAGTCTTTTTGTAGACTCCTTCATTTCTTCGAGCTTTTCTCTGAAATGCGCTTGAGCCTCCATGACTTTATCAAAATCGATTTCTTCCATTTTATTTACCTCTCTTTCTACTTAGAGGTATGTAAAAATTAGACACCTGGGCCGTGCCAGTACTCCCAGCGCTCCTTATCTGTACGTCTAGGTTGAGCCGCGGCGCTAGGGTTATTGAAATTATAATTATATTCCTCAGGCTTAATTCTACCTTGTTTAACCAGGTCTGATACCCTACGGTTTATTGTAGCTCGAGATATACCCATAGAGACAGCAATGGTTCGATTTGACCAGCCCGCCTCTTTATATAGGATAATATCTTCATCGCTAACGTATTTCCTAGGTCTACCAGGCGGTCTGACAGAGGATAAAGCCCGGACAATATCTAGACCGTTTTCAAACATAGGTTACTCCGTGTGTGAATAGATTTGAACTTGTGTAAATTTCCCAGTTTTTTCATGGTAAACAACGTTATAGCAAGGGTTCTCTTCCACATAACGATCAAACCATGAGTGGAATAATTCAACATCCTTTACCGGAAACATTACAGACTTAGGAAATTTAGGATGGTCTAGAATCATGCTACTAAAAGCGGTCAGGCCAGGTAGGGCTCGCATCAAATCTGATATACAGGCCTTAAGATTAGCACCATCTGGACTTAAGTTACCCCATTCAGTAAATGATGGTTGATCGTTTTTAGAAGGAGGTTTTTCTTCCTCCAACCAAACAGCAGTCATGAGCGCATAGTTGGATAAGTCTTTTAGTGTATCTACCAGCGACTCATCAGATACCTTCTGCTCATACCCCTTCTTGGCGAGACTGTTTAGACGCCCCATCTTATCTTCCATCCGGACAATAGCCGCGATGATGCCATGTTTTTCCAAAGACTCTTCAAAAGAGTTACCATAGTCGGAATTTTTCCTTTCAAAAATAGCAAGAAGCTCATTGTGAGCCCCCTTCATATTAGTTGGATTTACTTTCATCTAATTCCTCCATATGATACACATTATTAGCAAGTGGGGCTATAGTTACAGCTTCAAGAAATGCTTGTAAGTATATCTTTTTAAGTTTGGATGGGTGGAGTGATTTAAATTTCTCAGCTTTCTTCTTCCAGAATATGCCCAGAGGATTATCGTCCGGTTTCTTGCTAGCGAAGAATTCCATCTGTTTAATACTTTGATTAATTAGAACTGCTTTGTTATTCTTTCCACGTTTCATTATTTATCACCTTTCTTCTTTTTCATTCCAGCCATACCCAAGGCAAGCACCCCAATTACAACACCGCCAATAGCAAGATATGAAGCTTCATTACTACCAGTAGCAGGAAGAGTAGGCTGACCAAGAGGTTGTTGTTTAGCAGGTTTCGCTGGTTCTTCAGGGATATTGGCTTTCGGTTTGTCTTCTTTTGGAGCAGGAACTTCAGGAATAACCAATTCAGGCAAGTCCAATGTAGGTGCTGGCGGCATCAATGGGATATCAGCCAAGTCAATTTCAGGCTTGTCCAAGATTGGTGCGTCATTTGGAATAATACCACCATTCCATTCAGGTTTGTCGTACTTAGGCGCATCAAATGGTACTGTAGAACCTTTCCATTCAGGCAAGTCCAATGTAGGTGCTGGTGGCATCAATGGGATATCTGCCAAGTCAATAGATGGTTTGTCATATACCGGAGGATCATTTGGAATAACGCCACCTTCAAACTCTGGCATTTCATGAACTGGAGCCTCGTTTGGCTTATCAAATTTAGGGCGAGATTTACCTGAAGCTTTACCGTTACCATCATACAGTTTTGTCTCAGCTTCATGTGATACAAACCCGCCATTCCAGCTAGCAGTAAATAAGTTAGTTGGGTTATACAAAACAGGAGTTCGTAGACGAGTCTTGTATTCAACCATTAGGATCTTGTTTTCAATACGGTCAATATGTGTTGTGAAACCATTTGCGTTGAATTTAGTATTAGCCGCGGCTTGAGTTGCAGGTGAGTCATAAACCCAAGGATCAACATCTTTCACATATTGGTAAATGAGACTACCTTCGATATAGTCTTGATCATCAGACCAAGTGTCGGCGATATTCACATCTTCCATCAAGGCGCGCTTGTAGTTAAGACGTGCGACCCAATGAATAACATTTTGGTCAGCACGGTCTTGGTAGCCGTATTTATACAATTCCTCATTAGGATTGATAGTGCCTTTAGAACCAGCATTCAATTCCACAACAGTACCATTGAATGAGATATTCTTTTTAGTGTTCTCCTGAACAACTTCACGGTTGATTTGTGTGTGGAAGTTCAAGCTGATTGATTTATCCAGCGGATGTTCCTGGAAGTAATTGTTGAACGTAGTCGTAACTGTACGTTCATTAGCTTTTACGTCAGCTGTACCAACCTCTGTTTCACCAGTTTCGTTGTATACAGGGAAGTTGTAGCTGGTTTCAAGATTTAGCTCTTCCGGAACGTTGAAGGTCATTTTATCGCCTTCGTTGATAGTAACTTCATCAGGAATATCGGTCTTGATGTTTACCTCAACGTCAGACCAAATGGAGTCTTCTTCCTTTTTAGTTACGGTCACCTCAGGATCGGTCGCAACTAATTCAGTAGATCCTTCCGCTTTTGTTACGTCAGCGAATACTGATTCTGCGACAACAGCAGAACCAAAGAGTGCGATACCCATAGCAGCAATTTTAAGTGTAGTTTGTTTTTTCATGGTCAAATCTCCTTTAATTTTTAAATATTTTTAAGACTCAACGACCGGAATATATACGTCGCCAATTACAAGTGAGCCGACGCTATAATAATATCCACCATTTCCAGCATCGGCGTAGCAGTCTGCTTGAGCAACAGGGTTTTGATTACTGTAAATAGTTACCGTATTATGATTTTCATACTCGGCATCTGTAAGAAATGCCTTATCTTCGTATTCTCCGATTTTAACATCAGTAATAACCGCATCAAGTTTAACGTTTTTGAATTCGCCAAACGCGCTAGCACAACAATCATGGGCAGTTTGTTCGATAGATACAATGGTGCCATCGTCGAGATGTAGTTTTGATTCTTCAAACTTGACAATGCGCTTGAGTAGTAAAAGATCTTTAAGTTCGTTTTCCTTAATTAGTTTCATTTCATACCTCCATGAATAAGCCTCGTTTATATCGGTCATTTCAATTTACGACATAAACCAAATAAAAAAAAGAAAGCCGAGTATTTCTACTCAACCTTCTTAGCTTTAGAAAATAGTTCCTTCAATTTGGATTGAAGTTTACTTCCTTCAAACATATCGTATGCGAGTGTTGTTGCAACAACAGCACAAGCTCCAACAGTGATTTTATGAAATAATCTTTCCATATTAAATACCTCTCTTTCTATATAGAGGACTGTACTTTTTTGCCCTTAGGTTTCTTATACCACTGCGCACCAGGCTGGTCTTCCTCTAGAGGTGAAGCTAGGCCTAGTTCGCTAAGGACGATATATTGGATTTGGTTACGTCTAACTGACCGATACTCCTTAGGCACAAACATACGCAAGTCCTCTTCTTTGAAATGAGATATGATAATATCCCGTTCATCATCATATAAGACAGTGATTTTCAGCATGCATGGATTTTCAGCAATCCAATCGATAAACTGAGAACACGTCATATCATAAATACGACCAGAGTTCAAATCCCGTTTAGCCTGAGGCGAGCATTTAGACATATGTTTGGTATATGATGAGTTAGGCGATTTGCAGATTTCTTTAATATTGTAATCGAAATATCGCACAATCTTCGCAGCCAAATCACGAGGTAGTTTAGGTGTGTACTCGCCACCACCCATTCGTGTTTTCTTATAGGTAGAAAGTATCTTATACTTAACCCCATATCTCTCAAAGAAATCAACTGCCTTAAACATAACTCGATTAGAGCTTTGAATAGTTGAGTCTATTAAATATAACATCTCCCAGCCCTCCTAAACCGGCATATTCCAACCTAAGACACCACGGATACCTTGTTCGCGCATAGTAACTAAAATACTATTTAGTTCATCAAGGTCTTTAAACGGTGTCATTAGGATATTGGAAGAGAGAGGAGGATTATAGTAGATGATGTTATTATCAAGTAGGGTAATGCGAACATTGGTTTTAGCGTTCGTAATACTACCCATAACTTCCTGCTGGTCTTCAGGGATTACAAGGATTTCAACACGAGGTTCGAATAACTCAGCATCCTTAAATCCATTGACAGTAGTAACAAACCCCATTGGTCGGGGTTCGTCTTCTACTTTGTCTTTTGAAAACCATTCTTTGATTTTCTTAAACATCTTTACTCCTTTGCATAGTTGGCGAACTTAGTTCCGCCAAAAATAATATCACCATCACCAACCGCATAGACATCTTTAACAGCGTCTTTAACAAGTTTGTGATAGTAGGTCATGTCAATATCTTCGAAGCCTTTATATTGAGTAGCTAGTTCCCATTTATACCCAGAAGTACCTGTTACAGATACATTCTTGTCGACAATGGTATCAGGGAAGCCGTTGTCAATAATCTGTTTAACTTCGTAAATATCTAGACCGAGTTCATTGGCAATCTTTTGCTTCTTAGCCTCTTCAATCTCGTAATCGCTAAGTCCAGCAATCTCACGTTGTAACATATACTTAGGTTTAATCCATCGCGATTGAATCATCTGAGCTACGTTACTTGGTTGAGTTCTGGAGATTTCACGACCTGTGACAGAAGCGTAGATTTGAGCATTCTTACCAACATATTGGTCGTCAAGATAAATAGCTGTCTTAACTTCCTTAGTGATAAAGAAGTCTTTCTCATCTACCTCTTCTTGACTTAACAGAGTCTTGTAGACATATGGGTTAGTCTTCTTACCAAATTGTGCACCAATAGCTTCCCATTCGCCTTTCTGTTTTTCAGGCCAACCGATTTCCGCAATAACAGTTGCCCGGTTGAGTAAGGCCATACGAGAATATGTATGCTCATGTTCGAACTCGTATTTGAAATCATTAGCACGTTTCATACAGTAATCAATAATCTTCTTATCGCCGTTGATAATCTTGATTGAGTCCGTCTTAATATGTACTACTTGATATCCGAGTTCTTGCACTTCTTTCTTGAGCATAATCATAAACAAAGCACCACGTTTTGCGATACAGTTATCGACATTACGAGGGTCTTTAAATTTATTAGGCCATGGTGCAGAGGTCATACCATACACGATATTGATAATAATCTTAAGCGCATGAGCAAGACCTTTGACAGAACCACCTTCCAAATATGGACGTAGCTTGTCCGCAAGCTCAGGGTCTACCTCATCAAATGCATGAGAGGCTGCTTCGATATTACCGTGTTTGATATTCATACGACACTCAACAAGCGCCGCAAACTTCGGTGTATACGGGCCAAAGTAGTTCATCGCAATAAGGCTGTGTGGGTGCATTGAGGCGATATCCAATACAATAACGTTCTTATATACACCAGGTTCAGCATGGACATAACCGCCTTCAGATGGGTCTTCGCCAAGATATTCAGATTTCTTCTTGAATTTGTCAAACGTATAACCTGGGAACTCCTCAGCAAGGTCGTACCAGTTGAACTTGTCTTGAGGATTTGGGTCATCACCAAATAAGAATTTCTCAGCTTGGGTTTGCGTCTTGACGTTAGGCGAGAGGTTGTTTATTTCAGCTAATACCTTACGTGCGTTCCAAGCATCTTGACCGTCTTTGGATTTGAACAACTCCTCTTCTGAAGTTACGTCATTAAGCATATACGCCGCACAACGACCCCAGGCATGTTCTGGAAGAGGCTTAGTCCAGTCGTATTCGAACTCGTCATGACGGAGTCCTAGTTTAATCTGCCATTTCTTCAATGACATCTTAGTATCTAGGAACTCGTAAATATCCCCATAAGAGATATCATTAGCCGCCCAGATTTTAGCACGCTTGTCGCGCTTTTCGATAATGCCTTGAGAACGCTTGTAACATTCCATTTCATCATCGCCCTGCATACGACCATAAGCAATATGGTTATCATAACCTAAGTTGTTGAAACCAACCATAGGATATGTATCAAATAAATGACGTACACGAGTAGGTGCTGGGTTGATTTCAATACCGATTTCTTTCTCATGAGTTGTCCACCATTCATTAACCAAGATGGTCTCAATCTCAGTTAGAGTAGTACAATCTTCGAGACCTTTATAGATTGTTTCTGGAACTTCCAATCCGTATTTCTTCCAACCTAACATATATAGATTAGAGAATACTTCTGAGTCAAAGAATACAATATCTTCATCAGGTAAAATGAGACTTTCAGAATAAGATTCGCTCTCATCTTCCGGTACTCTGTAAAAATGCATCTCAGAAACCATCTTCAAACACTGTTGCGCTTGGTTGGTCGACTTGAGTGCAAATCGTAATACTTCTTGTTGCTTATGTCGCAAATCATAAATAACACCGGCATCATATGCATCGTCTAGCACCTTTGCTATAAACGATACTTCAGGCGCCGTTGCCCCATGGTGTTCTTTGCGGAGACATGCGTCAATGAAATCAAGAAGTTTTTTCTCTGTCCACATAATATGTTCAACGTCTTTATACATTGACTTCTTCTCCTCCTTGAGTGGTAGTCCGCTTGAAATATGGGCAACCGGTAGGTCATTGGCAGATATAAGCTTTCTGCGTAAGGAAGACCCGCCATTAAATACCTTAATTTCAACATCGTCAGAAATACGCGTAGCTAGCTTAGTAGGGTCGCCATCATACCAATAATGCAGATGGACGCCACCGCCAGACTTAGATACTTCTGTATAGGTTGGAGGATATGCGGACGCCAGTTCGAGGTTCTTGGCGAGGTCTTTCTCACCGTTCTCGTTCTTAGCGTCAAAGTCAATTATAATATGTTCGGTTGGAACACGGACAAAGTGTAGTTTAGTAGGGTCAATCTCTTTTAACGTCGTTGTTACTGAGTCCCACTTCTTCAGAGGGTTTCCATCCTTGTTAGTATACTGAGCAGGCCAGTCACGTCCTTCAAGGTCAAACCTAGATGTAACTCGACCCATAGTCAAATCAATCTTAGGCTTGTCGCTGGACTCTGGCGCTGACTTCGTTTCAGGAAATGCCTCTTCATACTTGAAACCTCTATACCAATCACGTTTACGATTTCCTTCACCGTCTTTAGTGTCTTTGGTATAAGTTTCGAAAAATCGCTGTAAGCCTAATCGCAGACGGTTCTTATACCCGTTAATATCCCAGCCTCTATCTTCAAGCATACCTTTATAAAGAAGTTCTACTTCAGATAGTGTTGGGTCGTTCTGCATCATCAATACATTCTCACGGACAAACTCAAATATAGAGTCTCCGTATTCCAGCATCTCCACATCAATATCGTTGGCGTAATGGAACGCACCTAAACGAGAAAATGTATCAATGGATTTCTGTGCAATCCCGGCTAGCTCAAACTGAATATTATTCATCAGTTCCTTATACCTTGGGCCCGCAATAAGATGACCTGTTGGTACCGCCTTAAGCAGACGTCTAACAATACCAGAGTCTGAGTCACGGAATTGTGCACGTTGGTTTGATGCAGTGATGATAAGACCTTTAAATGTTACGGGATATGGTCTTTGATATAGCTTACGTACAAATACTTCTTCATGAGATGTAATCTTAAGCAATGGGGTATCGTTCTTAATTCGACTCAAGTCTGTATCCGAATCAATCAACAACGGTAACTCTTGTAGAGTTCCTGTTGCATACTCTGAACCACTTGTCAGTTGTTTCAAGTCAATACCGCCAATATATTGTCCAAGCAACATCTCGATGATTTTAATTATTGTTCCTTTACCGGTTCCCGCTGGGCCATATAAGAATAAGAATTTCTCAATATTAACAATCTCTCCTGTAAATAAGGCACCTAAACACCACAAGATTTTATCAAGTTGGTCTGGTGCATATAATATAGAAGAAAGTTCGTCAAATGCTGGAGTTGGTTGAGGCGTTGGTGTATAAGGTAGTTGGAAAGTAGAATAATCTTCCCGTTTAACATTATGGTTTTGGAATAAGATTTTACTGTTAAATACTTGTAGAGACTCGGGTGCGTCTTCACAATACTTGACAAAATTACGCATAAGTCCTGAGCCTGCGTTTTGCATGAATTTAACAGATACTTTCTCATATCCCTTAGCTTTCAACTCATGAAACTTGTTGGAGATATATTGGTCTACAACACGAACAACATCGTTCTTTTCCATTGACCAATTCTCACCAGTCCACATTGCATAAAAGCTACCACCTTTTACAACAATATCCTTAACGTCTCCTCCTTGGTTATCTAGATATGTGAAATCAGCGGAAATAACGGCATCGGCTTTACGATTTGGGCCAGACAATTCCTCAACTATAATGTTGAAGAAATCTGGTTTTCTGTCCGTCATATAATTCTCCTCTAATATCCTATCCAAACAACCTTCGACATATCAATCATTTTCATATTCAAGCCTGAGCGGTATGTTGGTGACTTCCTATCGTATTCAAAAACAAATACGGTGTTATTAAGAAACGCCTCCTTGAAAGCCTTGTATTGCTCCGCAGGGATAACCTCCTTAACATAGTCTTCACCAGTAAAGGAATATGTTACTTCAATATACTCCTTTTCCATACATCACCGCCTTAGAATTCGTCATCATCGTCGAAGCCGTTTTGGGCTTTCCATTCTTCTTCGAATGTTGAAGCGCGGCCAATGAATTCATTGTATTCTGTGAATAGGCGAATATCGTGTCCAGTAAGTTCAGCAACACCTGAGTCTACCACACGACCGAACATGCCAATCTTCTTCATACCGTTACCGATATTCTGAATATTGCGGTGCTCCATAACCTTAGAGATTACGAGAAGTTGTTGTTCAATGTTTTCGCAGTCAAGGATACCGGACTCATGCATCATATAAGTAATAAATGCAAGCGGAGTTCCTGCTTCAGTATCACCTACAAATTTCTGAGCGAATTCATAGAGGATTTCGCCAAAGGATACTGGGAATTGTGTTGTTGAGTAATATGCGTCTGGGCCAAAAAAGTCTTCGCGGCGTTCGTAGACTTCCTCAAAGATATTGTTGTCAAACGCATTGTAAGGTTGTACCACCTTAGTGTCGTTCACTTCAAGGAGTTGTGAGAAGCGGTCAATAATTGCATCTAGGTTAGATGTGGTAACAAGGATACCTAAGTTATACCGGTTGGAAGTATCGTTTGCTACAGTAGGGCCGTCATCATAAAGCTCGCTAATCATTACAGCTTTGTATTGTTCCCAGGCCGCTACACTGTTAGGGTCTGTGTCATGTCGCATGGATTGTCCTTCATTTCCTTTCAATTCTTTAGCTGATTCGATGATGAAATACGGGATATCAGCTTCTCCTGTATTAAAGTATTCGTTTTCTTGCCAGACATTGTGGTGAACAACTTCTTCTTCGGCTGTTTGTTGAGCGCCTGCATGATAATCTTCTTCCTCACTGGGAGAGTGGATATCAGCAGCCTCTGGATTGTCTGTGAAAATGTTGCGTTGTTGACGAGCGCGCATTTCTTCAAGTTCTGCGTTTTCCTGAGCGATTTGCGCTTCTGCAATAGCCCAGTTTTCGTCAATTGTGCCAGATGTTAGCTGGGACAGGTTTTCTTCCATAATTTCTAGTTGAACGTCCTTATTGGCGATAATATCCTTAAGTTCGTCCTTTTCGCGTTCGGCTTCTTCTTTAATTTCAGCAATTTGCCGTTGTGCTTCCTTTACTAGTTTAAATATGAAATAACCTAGTCCGGCCATTGTAAGACCTACACCAGTATAAAGAATTACTTTTTCCTTATTCATATTATTTCCTTTCAAGAATGGCTTGGATACAACCTTTAACCATATTCAGTTCTTCTTCAGTTAATTCTACACTCATTGTTGAGTTATAGTTATCCTCAACCGCAACTGAGAATTTACCATTATCTTCGTCATAATTAAGTACGACTTTTTCTTGGCTCTGTAGTCCGATTGTGATATCACTCATAGTATACCTCCTGAGGATACAGTGGAAGACCGGGAATCTCGAAGTTGTCCGGCCTAGTCCTTTACTCTCTATATCCTAAATAAGATTAAGCTTCTTCTACAGAAGGAACAACTACCACGGGCTCGTAGAGTTTTTCCCATGTGGATTTAACGGCCTCAGCGATATCTTCAGCTGAATGGTCGTCAGTAACCTTAGGCGTGTAGTGGGAGCTAGCGAAACCATTATGGTCTACAGTAATCCAGCGAGTTTCCATTTGACCTGGTAAGATCATATCCAAAGCATTTGATGTGACTTTTTCAACAGTTGTTTCGTACTTTTCAACACTTTCGCTTAGATGGTCATTCAACAGGTCATACTCAGCCATAAGTGTTTCATGAGCCTTCAGTGTAGGTTCCATACTAGCCTTGTGGTTACGGTATCCAGATTTAAATCCATAACAATATCC
>CAUUCV010000012.1:0-11197 GCA_963543745.1 uncultured Candidatus Saccharibacteria bacterium
CGTTTCTGCTTTGCTTTTCTTATTTATTGCCGGTGGTGGCACACAAGATGAGTTTGATGAGCTTTTTAAGCAGGGAGTCGACAAGGCTATGGTTGAAGTCATGTCTGGAATCGCAGACGCGGGTTTTTTAGGAAAAACAGTGACTTCGAAGACAATCAGGGCGGAGATGACGAAGGCTATGGACGAAGCTTTAGCTGCTTCCGAGAATTCTGGCAAGACAAAGAACGTCTAGCTTTTCAGATAGGTCTTCATCCTGCCGAATTCTGGGAATTAACTATCGGACAATTTCAGCATTGTCTAGCTGGTTATAAAGACAAGATTGCAGAGCAGGATAAAATGAACCACGCCCTCGGTAATTACATGAGATATGCATTTCATGCTAAGCGTTACCCGAAAGACCCATTTATGGCAAAAGAGGGGTCGAATAGGGCGTTTACAAAATCAGAAGACCTCGAGGCGTATATCAAGGCGCAGATTGAACAGGAGAAAAAATAATGGCACAGACAGTAGATGAACTCAATGTCTTAATCAAGGCTCAAACCGAGCAATTCCAGCAAGAAATCGATCGAGTGAATAGAAAGCTCGGTGCGATTTCAAAAGCCGCCACACAGGCTTCTGGTGGTGTCACTGCTGGTTTTAAGAATATGGGCATGAAAGCAGCCGCTACTGGTGCCGTTATGGGGGTTGTATCTGCCATTACTCAAAAAGCCATGGCAGCAATCGCTGCAGGTACTGGCGACGCCGTAAAACGCCTTGATACGCTCAAAAACTTCCCTCGTGTCATGCAAAATCTTGGGGTGGGAGCTAAGGATTCACAACCTGCCATTGACTATCTCTCTAAGAAGCTTGAGGGTATTCCAACCACTCTAGATGAGGCTACTACTGCCGTGCAACGCTTTACCGCTACTAACGGCAATCTGAGAGCTTCCACTGCTATCTATTTGGCGCTTAATAACGCTATTCTAGCAGGCGGTGCAAACGCTCAGCTACAAGCTTCTGCTATGGAGCAATTACAGCAAGCTTATGCTAAGGGTAAACCAGAAATGCAAGACTGGAAGACCCTTATGCAGGCCATGCCAGCCCAACTCAAGCAGATTGCTAATGCCATGGGTTATATGGACTCATCTCAGCTCTATGACGCTCTTCAGAGTGGTAAATCTTCCATGGACGACTTCATGCGGGCTGCCGTGAGATTAAACACTGAAGGTATTAATGGTTTAGGTTCATTTGAACAGCAAGCAGCAGGTGCTACGAACGGTATCGCTACCTCATTTATTAACATGAGAAATGCTATTGTGCGCGGTATCGCTGCCTGTATGGACGCGATTGGGCAATCCAATATTGCTGGGTTCTTCAATGTAGTAAAAGATATTATTTTGACCGCTTCAAACTACGTAGCGGCATTTATTAAGCTAGTTTTAACTGCAGTAAATGCAGTTCGTTCATTATTTGGCATGGGATCTATCGGAGCTAAAAATGTGGCTTCTTCTGGCGGACAAGCAGCGAGTTCTATGGCAAATATAGGTAAAGCTGCACAAGGTTCGACCAAAGACATCGGGAACACTGCCAAGGCTGCCAAAAAGCTTCAGAAACAGCTCGCAGGCTTCGATGAGATGAATGTACTATCCAAGCAAGATACAGGCGGTTCTGGGGGTTCTGGTGGCTCGGGAGGGGGTGGCGGCGCGCCAAGCTATGATGTTTCCGGCATTGGGTTCGATGATTCCGGAATCGGCAAGGGCGTTGATAAGGTCAATGAGATTTTTGAAAAACTAAGAGATAGTCTCAAAATTTTCAATTTCGACAAAATTGGAGAGGCGTTCAAGAGATTTGGCGATGATATTAGTAAATTTATTAAGCCTGCAAAACAAATCTTTGCTGATGTTTGGGAAAGAATCAAACCTTTGATTACTTGGGCCGGCAATGAATTACTCCCAGCCTTTCTAAATGCGCTTGGAGGGGCGATTAGATTTTTAGGCAGAGCAATCTCTACGATCTGGAACGCTTATTTGAAGCCTTTTATGGATGTATTTTTAATCCCTATTGCTAACTTCACTGGTGGTGGTATCGTCTTAATATTAAATGCTCTTGGTGACTCATTGAGGTACATTGCCGATAATAAAGGTCTTGCTGAATTTATTATTGGTGTCTCTGTTGCAATCAGCGGCCTTACGGTCGCAATTAAAGCTAAAAATGCGATTGATGACCTTAGCGCTGGTGTACGTACTCTTCGCTCTGTAATGCTATCGTCTCCTGAGACTATGGTTGCTATGTCTGCAAAATTAGGCGCACTAAAAACAGCCTTCGTGCTAGCAGGCGGTGGTTTTGCAGGGTTTAAGGCTGCTGCAATTGCGGCAGCTGTTGGAACTAAGACAGCTGTTTTAGGTGCATTTACCGCAATCATGGCACATCCTCTAATCTTAGCTGGGGCTGGGATTATTGCTGGTGTTGCGTTTATTTTTGGTAGCGTTAAATCTGCTCTCGAACAAACAGATAGTGCGACCAGAAAAGCTGAATCCGCAGCTAAAGCACTTAAGACTGCCAATTCACAACTTTCTGATGCGACCGAAAAGGTTAAAAATGCCGAAGAGAGCCTTAATAATGCCAGAAAAGCCGCTGCGGATGCTGGACTGCAGCAAATTCAAGCCATTAAAGACCAAAAACAGGCCCAGGCGGAATTATTGCAAATTGAGCGTGATAGAGGTGTAACCTACGAATCGTTAAAGTCTCAAGTAGATAATGGGATGTTATCATATCAGAATATGACCACAGCACAGCAAGCTGTTTATGAGGCTGGACTAAAATTAGATTCTGCCAATGAACAAGTTAAGTTGTCTCAAGACAATTTAACTAAGGCCACTAATGATTCTGCTAAGGCCGCAGAGGTACACAAGGCAGCTAAGGACGAGGAGTTGTCTGCACTGTATGCGAATGCTGTTGCACAGGCGGTTATTTCTGGAAAATACAGAAATACTGAAGAGGCTATTGATGCACTCAAAAATGGGACTTTGGAGTACAAAGACGAGAATGGGAATATGGTTAAAGCCAATGTCGACGATATTGGCAGACTAGAAGGCGAGACTAAAAAGAAATCAAAAGAAATTACGAAAACTTACAATGATAGTATGACTGGTGTCGACCAGGGCTTCTTTGGACCAATGGGGGTGAGCTTAAGTAAAGTTGGAGAAGATATTTCTAATCTCGCGAAAAATGCTGGGGTTGAATTTGGCAAATTTGCTAATCACGCTAAAACTAAAGCGAGTGAAGCTTGGAACGGCTTAACTTCCGCGTTCAGTGGCGTTGCAAACTGGGCTGGAGAACGCTGGAATGATATCGTAAATGCGTTCAGTGGAGCGTTTCAAGCATTCAGTGATATTGGTCGAAATATCTGGAACGGTCTCAAAGCTGGTATTGGCAATATAGCTAATAGTATGAAGAATATGTTTTCTGGTGCTGTGGACGGCGTTAAAAAATTCTTAGGTATTCATTCTCCATCTCGCTTATTTATGGGTATCGGTGATTATATGAGCCAAGGTATGAATATTGGCTTTGAGTCTAACCTTGGTGACATGGTTAAATCTGCTAGTGAGCTTAGTAGAGAAATTGACAGCAAACTTGATTTTAGCCCTGCAGTAAATCCGGATTTTGATATAAAAATTGACCGTAAAAACTCAATCCTAGGAGATTATATCGACGATATGAAGTCTGCGCCATTTATTCTTAATATTGATGGTGAAAAAGTCTTTGAGGGTGTAGTTAACCGTGCTAATGCTCAGACATTCTTAAGAAACATGGGAGTTTTCGATATTTAATCAACTACTTCTTGTAGTTGGCGGTGAAAATTATTTTAATGGTATGGTAGATCGCATGAACGTGCAGTCGTTCCTAAAAAATGCGAGCGTCCTAGATATCTAGAGCGCCCGCAACTAAAATAATTTATATTATAATCCAACTTTATTTACGCCATACTCGGCTTGCTCTTGCGTGAACTTCTCATATTTCAATTGTTTAATTAAACCGTCACGACTGAAAGATGTAGTGTCGAGATAATTTTTCGCCTTTTTTGCTGCTTGCTCATTCCAGTCGACAGAGATGTGGTCAACTGCATAAACTGCATCAGCTTCTGGGAATTTTTCGTATTTCAATTGATGGATGAGTCCATCTCTAGAAAATGCAGTGAAAGACAAGTAGCTTTCAGCTTTTTTAATAGCATTCTGTTGACTAACAGTAGGAGCCACTCCCTTAGAATAAACTACATTAATTGTGCTACCCTCATTCGTTGATTCATTGGCAGCTACTGATTGCTTGATAAAACCACCTGCAGCCACGGTGTCTGAATATTCTTTAACTTCTATACAATTAACCTTGTTCTGTTCGCACCATGTCGCGATATCGTTATATTTCATGTCTTTGAAGTCGATAACAGTGACCTGCTTGGAGCTGTGCATTTGGGTAGAAGTGCTATTATCCTTATTTTGATTACCAATAGCAATCAACACAAACACTACGATAACCCAGAACCACCACTTCTTGTAGACTGGTTTTTTATTTGACTCTTTTTCTTCCGCCATGCGAAAATCTCTCCTAAAGATTAAAGTTTATTACTTCAAATATACAACAAACACTATGGTTTGCAAGCATAAAAGGTAAAAGACAGTATTATATATGTTGTATAAAATTAAGGCTTATGGTACTATAAAGATACAAGCATATAATTTTCCCGGAAAGTCTATGCTAACTAATTAGCCATTATGTGCTTGTACTTTCATCTCCGGCTTCGTGATAATAGCTCCCTAAAAAGAGCTATTTTTTTGTTTGTATAATACATAAAAAAGAAGTGTCCCCTAAAGAGGGGGCACACTTCTATGAGGTGTTTGTATTCATAGTTAAGAAAAGTTTTCTTTCATCTCCGGCTTCGTGTTCCGAAAACGTCATGAATAGGTGCGCACCTTACACCCCTCCTCGTCAGTTGCGCAACTTACGATTACCTATATTATAATCCGCTCATGGCTACTTTGCAAGTACTTTCTCATAAATTGTAACAAAAATCTAATACATTTTACAGGAGTAAACATAACCATAATAAGAAATTTGCTCATGTTTCTTATGTTATAATAACTAGTCGAAAAAAGATGCACTAAATCTGATATAATAGAACTATCTACGACCGTGCTGGGATTCCCCATGGTCGTTTTTATTTGGAGAAAAAATGATAATTTCAGGCGATCTATTAAAAATTAACGGAAAATCAGTGGTAGGGCTCAAAACATATAAGGTCACCCGTGCCAAGCTGTATTCAGATGCTGGTCGAAACCTCAATGGTGGCCTCTCTGCGACCTTTATTGGCGTATTTCCAAAGCTAGAACTAGAAATTGGTGGGGTTTTAATCAAAGAGCGTATTTCTGAACTCTGCAAATTATTAGACCAAGGTTTTTTCAATGTTGAGTATTATGACCCAATGTCCGGGACCACAAGAAGCGGCGCTTATTACGCCTCAGATTACTCAGTGGAGCTCCTAGAACGCCAGAGGGGGCTTTACAAACCGTTTACGGTGAATTTAATTCCTATGGAAAGGATTTAACATGATAAATGTGACCGACAAATTCAAGCAGGCTATGAAAGAACCAGTGAAAATGGTTACTGCTTCATTAGTTTTAGATGATAATACCGTAATTACAGGTCAAGACAAACTAATTAAAATTACTATTGATTCCTCTGGTCATCTATTTGGCACGGCTACCTCTGTAATTAATATTGAATTATTTGGCACTAACTATAATCTAGTCGACCATACTTTTAGTGTGGTAGCTAAAACACTTATTGACGCCGTGAACGATACTTGGGAAGAGGCGAACCTTGGGCTATTTTATGTGGAAGAATCCACCGCTGATTTTGAGAAGAAGACCACCAAAATTAAGGGTTATGACCTTATGGGAAAGCTTGCTAAAACCCCATACAATTCCGGCACGATCCAATTCCCATGCACAGTTAAAGAGTTAATCAATCAGCTTGCTGGACGCTTTGATTTCACGGTCGACACTAATCTTGATAATCTACCAAATATTACCTATCAGATTCCGGAAGACTTATATGCGAAAATCTCAAACTGCACTTATCGTGATATTTTAGGCGAAATCGCAGGTGCCACCGCTACTATTGCGGTATTTAATGGTAAAACTTTATCTTTTAGAGATAGCAAGAAGAAACCAGACGAAGATGAAATCTGGACTTATGATAATCTCAAAACCTTAAAATATAAGCCAAAATATGGTCCAGTGAATAGCTTAGTACTAGCTCGCACACCGCAAGAAGATAATGTTGCGGTAGCTGATAATACTTCCGTGGCCAATAACGGCCGTACTGAGGTTAAATTAGCTAATAATGAAATTTTAAATGACGATAGGCGAAAACTAATTACTCCGATTTTTAATTCCATAAAAGATTTCTCGCACTACCCATTCGAGGCCGAAACTACTGGTTTTGGTTGGTATAAGCCTGGCGATTTAGTTCTAACGCAAGCTAGCGGAAAGGTTATGAACGGCCAAGTCAAAGGCGACCTTAAACAATCTAGGACTAATGGCTATAACCTTTTGACGCTTAATGGCGCTAAAACCTCTTCTGGCGCCAATCTCAATGTTAAACCAGACGGTTTCATCGAGGCTAAGGGGGTGCTAGTGAATAACTGGTGTACTATGCCGATTAATATGTTCACTTTACTCCCTGGAACCTACACATTGTCACGAGAGGGCAACACTGATGTTTTCGTAGTTATCGACTCAAATAACGGCGGTAATCATACTCTGGCAAAAATGACATCTGGCCAAACTAAGGTTACTTTTACCGTCTCAAACACCGAATATGGCTGCTATATAGCTTATCTTGCTAATAAAGGTACCAACCTGAATATCAGTGCTCGTTTCATGTTGGAAGCTGGTTCCGTTGCTCACACATATGAGCCGTCTAATTTGGGTTATCAGAACCTTTTTGACGAATTTTCTGGACTTCCATTTGCTGTTCACGGAGCTAAGCTCGAAAATAAAGACGGTATATTAAAGCTCACTGGTAAACCTGCCGTGGACTGGCTACCGATGATTACTCGCGAAAATCTTAATCTTCTAGATAAAACAGAGTACACTATCGTAAACTATGCTGGAAATAACGAACAACTTTTTGTTCAGGTAATAGCCACGAAAAAGGATGGTACTGGGAAAGACTTTTTTGGTGGAACGCGCTATAAAACCGCGAAATTCACTACGGACAGTACTAAATATAGTCAGTACGACATGAAAATTGGCTTGAACTTAGCATCAAAATACCCAGAGCCTGTGAATCTATTTACAAATGTAGCACTTTATAAAGGTGGCTTTAATGACGATCACTTCCCCGAATACAGTCCATACGCTTCTGGATTTGTTACTCCAAGGCCAAAAGCTCCGCAGACTATTAAAGAGCTTGCTGGTGGCAAGGTGAGCTTTACTGGCAAAAACCTCTTTGATACTAGATTTGGAAACCGAACGCTAAATAACGTTGAGATTAAAACCTATGAAGACGGCTCGTTTTCACTAAACGGCACCGTGAGTATCGGGTCATCTTTAATTACCCCAACTTATGCTAAGAGCTTTATTCCTGCTGGTAAATATAAACTTGTTGTCGAGCATCTCGGCGGCACGGTTGAAAAGAATTTTGCTGGCGCAGATTTTATCATCTCGATTCCGATTCAAAAAGGTGGGGTAGTTTACTCTTCATATTTGAGACCAGGCGACCTCAATGGCGGAACCAAGGTATTCGATGTTAATGTCACCGATGTTTTAGAAGAAAATTACACACCGTTTGTTTGGATTCCGCACAATGCAGCAACAGACCAAGGATTTTGGAATTACAAGAAACTACGTCTAAGAATTACATTAGTAAAAGATGGTGAAAACACTGAATTTACACCATTCGAAACCACTGATTTCCCACTCCCTAGTGGCCTTAACTTATACAAGCTCACCGACGATATTTATGACGAAGTGAAGTTAGAAAATGGCGTAGCTAAACTGATAAAGCGTGTCGGTAAATTAGAACTAACTGGCGAAGAAAACGATATTTATCCTTATCGTACTAACCAAGCCGGTACGATTAGCTTCAAATATGGCGTATCTGGCAGAAGAATCTATACACAGAGACAACTGACTGCTGATATTGTCTGTTCACACTTTAATTCTGTAAACGAGGATGCCTTATGGGGTGCGATAGAAAATAAAACTGGCGTTTCGATTTTTTCACATCACACTGAATTTCCTGCTTATGCCGATAAAATCGTCTTTTGGTTCAAAGTGACCGACCAAGCGTACATGAAAATCACCGATGTAGCTTCTTTCAAGAACTGGCTCAAAGCTGAGAAAGCCAAGGGTACACCTGTAACCGTGTATTATGAAATGCACGGTTATACAGAGACAGAAATCACAGACCCAACTACACTCACCCAGCTAAATAAGCTAATGGAAGCTAGGACTTATGACGGCACGACCAATATCTCGATCACAGGAACTGATTTGACGCCTGAAATTAAGGTTAAGTATATGAGAAAGATTAATTAAAAGGAGGAAAAAATGAGTAATTCAAATCTAGTAACAAGGTGGTGGCCAGCCAATCCAACTAACTATAATGTGGGGCATGAAGGTAATAGAATTCAAGGCATCGTAGTGCATCATGGTGCTACAACGTCGCTTGACTCTATCGGGTCAACATTCGCACGAGCGAACCGAAATGGTTCTGCACACTATGGAGTGGGCGGCAATCAAGTCCATCAGTATGTGGACGAAGCTAACACCACTTGGCACTGCAATAACTGGTGGGGCAACCTTAGAACGGTCAGTATTGAGACGACCAACTCTACTGGTGCGCCAAACTGGGAAATAGCATCAGATACATTCGAAACACTCGTAAAACTTGTGGCAGACATTGCTAAGCGCAATAACCTCGGAAGATTATGGATTAACCCTAAGACAGATATGCCGGTTTTATCCGGCCATAAGGACTGGTACGGGGCCATCACGGCTTGCCCTGGTCCAAGTCTTTATCCAAGACTTCAAGAAATCGCAGATCGTGCCAATGCAATCAATTTCCCACCAGTAGTTGAGGTAAAACCAGTAGTAGCCTGGGTTGATATCGAACCGCTATCACTTAAAGCCAAAGAAAAAATCGATATTATTGATCTTGATACTGGAGCAGATAAGGGTGATATCCAAGCAGGTATGGTTATTAGTAATCTCATCCAAGAGACGACTGTGAATGGTAAAAAGTATTACCGTACCCTGTACTCTAAGACCAAAGGTTTCAATAACGGTATTTTAGCTGAAGTATTAGAGCCATTTACTATGCCAGAGACATTAGACTCAATCATTAATGGCGAAGCTAGAGAAACGGATGTAGAAATCAAAGTCCCGACCATAGAAGAGAGCCGACCTATTACCGAAAAGGAAGTTAAGAAAGAAGCGAAAAAAGACGATGGATTTGGTGATGATTTGGCACCAGTACCAGGAGTTAAGCCTGGTATGAAGCCAGAAGAAGTTCAAAAATTAATTGAGGAGCATAAGAAGAATATGGAAAAAGCAGAAGAAATTATCGGAGAGGTTAATAAAGACATGGAATTCTCACCAAAAACTAAAATGATCGTGTATTTATTGGGCGATCTACTGATTATCGCAGGAACTCAGGCTCCACTTGTGGTAGCACTTATTAATACCACTGACGCCGTAACTTTTGGTCAGCTACTTGGACAATTGCTATTATCTACTGGTACGATGTTGCTATTTACTTTTAAGTTATTGAAAAAGAAAGGTGAAAAGAATGTCTAATTTATTATTTGCATCTGAGCTGGGAAAAAGGCCGCAGGTAGCTAGACTAACCGAACCACATACCGCTGGTTCTGGGATTTTTACATGCGAAGCTCTCTCTGGATGGGCTGAAGAATGCTCATTTGTGGTGTATGAAGTCGATTCTTCTGGAAACCCTATTAGCGGGTCAGAAACAGACTGGATTGGGACTAAAAATAATCGCAACCTTGAAAACCTAGAACTTACGGCTGGCGTTGATAGGGATTATCCAGTAGATAGAACCTATCTAGTCGCCACAGAGACCGCAGGAGGGCGCAATAAGCTAATCCAAGGCCTAAAAAATACCCTAAATGATGACGGTACCCTCAAGAACGGCGTTGTAGATTTCTCGAAAATTCCAGCCAACAGTATAGATGCCTCTAAAATCCAAGTTGGCACAATAGATTTATCTGCGATTAAAAATGGTAGTATCACGCCGGCAAGAATTTCAAATAACAGTACAACTAATAATGGCTGGACTGAAATCCAAATTAATGACAAAATTTCAATCTTTACAATCGCGAACCAAGAAACTATTCCAAGAGACTATGCAACAGGATGGAATTATATCGTTCGAGAAGACTATCGTCTCCCCCAGAATATAAAAATCATTGGTGGGGCTATTAGTGCAACTGCTTCTGACGCTGCCGTTGGTGTAACAATTGCGATAAACGCCACGGGGGTGCATGGCACATGGCGAAATAATTACGCCTCGTGGGTTAAAAACTGTAGGATTTATTGGAGCGGCATCATTATTGCAGAGCGAAAATAAATGATTAATTATATGTGATATATGTTATAATTAAATAAAGTAAGATACCCAAATACCGGCTCTTACATATTTATCAATATGTGAAAGGAAAAACGGGTGTCTTTTTCTTATATAGAACCAGAGAACTTAAAACAGGAATATGAACAAGCCAAAAATAAAATGGCTGGATTTTTCAAGGATTTCTCTGAGTTTGAACGTATTGCCAATGCTGAGCCTAAAAATGTCAAAGAAGGCAATCCAGATGTAACTGATGCAACCACAGCTTCATTTATTGAAACGAGACCAAAAGCGATTGTCCAAAAGAACCCTACGGGTAAAGTTATCCTGGATGACAAAGGCTCTGAATTATCTGAGCTTCTTAATGAAGTAGTGGATAATGTTATTTTGCCAAACGCTACAACTGGCGGTGAAGTTAAAACAAAATGTTTATCAGTGGTACGTAACATGCTTATTTATGGCTCTCAGCCTGCTCTTGTATTTATTCGTAATGAAGATAATTATTTTGGTGCGGATTTTACAATCGTAGACATTCAGGATGTTTATTTAGAGCCAGGCAAGACAAATGCTA
>CAUUCV010000013.1:0-11009 GCA_963543745.1 uncultured Candidatus Saccharibacteria bacterium
AAGCAAGTAAATCAGAGTAATCTAGCCGAGCTTTTACCAGAGCTTGGCCGCTACACCATTCACTGGGCTGACGAATGTCAGTCTCGTGATCAACCCGGCTGCGAATATGGCATCACCACCGTGAGTTACGAAAATTGTCTTTTAAGCCACGTAATTCGTGCACACGAAGAAGCCAAAATACCTGGTGAAGTCTTAGTTTTACAGGCTAGAGAGGTTTTTTATAATGAACTTTCTCCTAGCAAAAAACATGCTAAATGGCGTCGCAGTTTCTGGCAGGTCTTGCTAGATGAGGGATACATTCGTAAAGGCCTCACTCCAGCCAATACTCAAGACACCTTTGCGGTGCATAAGCTCTATCAGATGGTTTATCATGATTTATCAGAAGCCAGCCAGCTAATCTGTAGCAAAGACGCCCTGTTTAGTAGCAATCAAGCTTACGAAAACTTTGTCATACTTTCTGACCGTGAAGTCAATCGCGTCATGGAAGTTTTAAAACGCTTCCCAGAAGATTTTTTCAATTGTCTTGATCTATTTTTTGGTATCGACATTCATGAACCCTGGAAAATTAATCAAATTGCCCGGGCACTCGAAATTCGATCAAGTGAAGTACACAAGATGATTGATAAAGCTTTGCGCGCTATGCGAGAAGATGAGCATTATCAACTGCCACCACTTGATTCTATTGTACAGGTACTACCAAAAGAAGTATTTCGAACACCTGATTCTAACGAGCAACTCTACATAATTACCAATTTTATAGAGTTAACGCCCGCCTTTGAATCAGTATCTAAGACTTACGAATTCAAAAACTTGTCTGATTTTGTTCACCAGTATTACAGAAGTCCAATGAAGGAGGTGATGTAATCGATGTTTATCCATCGTATTAAGAAGATGCAGTTTGACGAGGCTTTTGCGGAATATCAGCGTTGTCTCATTGCTTCATCTGTTGCTGATACTTACGATGAGGCCATCCAGGAATGGGAGGTCATCAAGATGGAGTATCACCCAGACAAGGATTTGATTAGTTTTAGTAAACGCGTCCGCAGTCATACTGGCTGCACGATTCGCAATCTTCATACCAAAATCCTGCTCGGGCCCTTTAGCCTGACTGGATTAACTAAGCTCGGCAATAAGGATTTCAAACACCAAGCCGCTTTGCTTAGTCGCCTCATACATTTTAGACGCGACTATAATTTTGACCAAAAAGTATCTATCAGTAGGGAATATTTTAGTTCATATGGTTTTAAATTAGCCTTAGAGCAGAAATTTCTTACTCAGGAGGAATATGAAGATGCTGACCGGCTATTTCGGATGAACTTTACGCAATATACGGAAGCTGATCACAAATTACACTTCAAGCTTATGAAGGATCATCTGATTCCATTTGTAAAACATTACTTCAAAGAGAGAAATACTAAACTCAAAGATTCGGTGCCATTCTCGGAAACCGTAATCGAAACTTCAACTTAACTTAAATTTTACACGCACCTTAACCCCACAAATGTCAAAAATTGGGTCCCGTTATGGGGCCCTTTTTTCTGACCTTTTTATATAATAAATAATATGACGCAAATTCATTCTGAGCGAACCTACCTGGCCATCGACCTCAAATCTTTTTACGCCTCCGTGGAATGTGTGAAGCGTGGGCTCGACCCCTTGACCGCTCGTCTCGTGGTCGCCGATGAATCACGCACCGAAAAAACTATCTGTCTTGCCGTCTCACCCGCCCTCAAAGCCCTCGGCATCTCTGGTCGAGCCCGTCTTTTTGAAGTTTACGAAAAAGTCCCTCGCGGCAGTTTTATTATTGCCAAACCTGCCATGGCCGATTATCTTCAAGTGAGTTCCGAAATTTTTGCTATTTACGCTGCCTATATTGCCACCGAAGATATTCACGTCTACTCGGTCGATGAGGCTTTTCTTGACATTACTAGTTATCTTCACGCCTATGAGATGGATGCTGAGCAACTCGCGCGCACTATCATCAAAGATGTTCTAGGTCATACCGGCATTACCGCCACCGCCGGCCTCGGTAGTAATCTTTATCTCGCCAAAATTGCCATGGATATTCTCGCCAAACACCAAACGGCCGACCTTGATGGCGTACGCATCGCTTCACTCGATGAGACTTCTTATCGCAAATTACTCTGGCGACACCAGCCGCTCACCGATTTTTGGCGGATTGGCCCTGGTATTAGTAAATCTCTGCAAAATTTTGGTATTTATACTATGGGCGATCTCGCCCGATTTAGCCTCACCGCTTCTGAAAAACTTTATCGTAAATTCGGCGTCAACGCTGAATTAATCATTGACCATGCCTGGGGTATTGAACCCACCACCATCGCCGATATTAAATCTTATCGCCGCAAGGATCACAGTATTAGTTCCGGCCAAGTCCTTGCCACTGGACTTTATTCCGAAAAACTCCGCAACATCCTCGTCGAAATGGCCGACAAACTCTGCCATGAATTACACGAAAAGCAGCTCCTCACGAACAACCTCACTCTGCATCTTTCTTATGATAAAAAAGCCGATTCTACCTCTATTAGACCCTTCGCTCACGGTTCCAAGTCTTTTTCCTACACCGATGAGAGTAATCTGATTATTGAATATTTTTTACAAATCTTCACCCAAATTCTCGACTCGACCCGTCCAGTCAAAAAACTCAACCTCACCCTCGGTCACCTCAAGTCTGCCGATAGAATAACCACACAATTAGACCTCTTTGAAAGTCAAAAAACCACCGAGCGGACTAAACGTAATCAAAATCTCGAACAAGCCACCCTGTTAATCAAACAAAAATACGGCAAAAATGCCATCTTGCGTGGCACCAGCTACCTCGAAGGTTCTACCATGCGCGAACGCAACCAACAGATTGGAGGTCACCGTGCCTAATTTACCAGAAACCCAGAGTCAGGGAATCACGCCACCCGACCCATACCAAGACCTCTATAATCTTCAGCCGCCACGTTTGACTCATCATCCACCAATGTCGCGCACTGCCCGGGCCGCACAGTTTATGCCCTTCAAGGCGCTCGAACCCCACGAAGCTAATATTCTGGCCGTCGAAGAGCTTATCGAGCAAAAAACTGATACTTATATTGATTTTGAGGAAATCTATCCCGATTTTTAGTGCATTTATTTACAGATTTCATATCTTATGGTAAAATAGTCCCAATCATGTCAAAAAAGAGTAATACCAAACGCAAGCTCGTCGGTCTCGTTTCAGAGGAATCTGGTATCCGTGCATACTATACCAAGAAGAACACCATGAACACCCCAGACAAGCTTAGCTTGAAGAAATACGATCCAATTCTTCGCAAGCACGTCGTTTTCACTGAAACCAAGAAAAACCTTGGCCGTAACGAAGTGAAAGAGAAGAAGCGCTAAAATCTCCCTCTCCTTATGGGAGATTTTTTCTGTGCCAAAATTTTACCATAAAAAATAGCTCTCTCGAGCTAATCTGGCAGGGGCGCACGGAATCGAACCATGATCTACGGTTTTGGAGACCGCTATACTAACCGTTGTACTACGCCCCTAGGCTTTTTTATTATAACATATTTCTCAAACACTCAATCATACTTAAATTTCTATCTCAAATCGGTTATACTTAACTTATCTAATCATGAAAACTCAAATTCAAAATTTCTGGTTCAGACTTCTTACCAATCTTAATTTTTGGCTGACGCTTTGGTCCATCATGTTCGCCTATTTCTTCCTCGTCGGAATTTTGAATTTATTTTTTGGCAGTCGCCTCATCCCAGATTTTCTCCTCACTATTGCCACCTTTACTAAAGTTTCCACCATCCTTACCTGTCTAATCTACACCAGTTTTTTCGCACCCAAAGATTATCTCTTGAGAGCCGCGCTTCTTTTTACCTTTGCCGCCGATGTCGTACTAGCTATCGATAATATCTCGCCATTTGGCATTATTTTATTCTGTTTTGCCCAATATTTTCACACCTCACGCTACGCTGATGTCAGCCCCAAATTCTTTATCGCTTGGAGCTTTTTTATTATTTTATTATTTATCTTTACTCATTTTTATCAAATTCCAACATTTTATGCCGCCGGCTTCGCCTATGGCAGCTCACTCATTCTTAATCTCGGTCTGGCCGTCCAGTGGTTAAAGCGCAAAACTCCCCGTTTTCGTCGTGCCGCCATCTGTAATTTTATTGGTTTTATGCTTTTTATCGCCTGCGATCTCACCGTTCTAGTCTCATTCTTTTCACGCATACACATCTTGCCGATTTTTCTTTATCAACCGGCTAATTTTATTTGTTGGCTCTTTTATTTTCCATCGCAAATTCTCCTCGCCAATTCCTCCGCCCTCACGAAATCTTATTACCACCCTTTCGATTCTGAATTAAAACGTCTCAGCAAAAAATCAAAGCTCATAAATCAGCTTTAAATTTTAAATTATTTGTTCACCTAATTACTTCCATGATATAATATCTCCAATATGGAAGGTAAAAAGAAAACAAGACCTCGAGCTATCCTGGTATTCGGTGCGCCATGTAGTGGAAAAACTACATTTTGTGAAAAATTCTCACAACGTTTCAAGGCTCCTTACTACGATCTTCGAGCCTTGCGTGAAGAAGCGGACTTCACTGAGAAACAAATTCACGTCGTCCTCGAGGCGATTGCTAAAACCGGTCAGAATATCGTGATTGAAGGTGGTCTCGATACTGAAGACGAGCGTAATTCCGTGCGCAAACTATTGAAACTATCTGGTTATGCACCGACTCTGGTTTGGATTCAAACCGATATTAATACCATCAAGATGCGTTTGAAGCTCAAGCTTCGCTCGATTGCTCGCGCTAAGGAAGAATATGATCGCCGTATCCGTCTCATGGAAGCTCCAGCCGAGATTGAAAAACCGATTATCCTCTCTGGTAAACACACTTTTGAGACCCAGCTTTCTCACGTCTTAGCTCAACTCCAAAATGATTCTCGCCGATTCTGAATTTGGCGAAATTATTGTTCGCCGCAACGCCTTAGCTAAAAACATTTCTTTTTCACGTTCCACCTCTGGCCGACTACAAATGTCGGTTCCGTCCTTCATCTCCGACCGCCAAATTCAAAAAAGTCTCGACTCCATGCGAGATCGCTTGCGTAATCTAAATTTAGCTGACCCCGCCACACAACGCGCTCGAGATACTCAGAAAAAGCTCCTTATGAAACAAGCCAAAGAATATTTACCCTATCGCCTTGAATATCTCGCGAAGCGTTATGGTTATCATTATGACCACGTCACTTTAAAGCACCAATCTACCAGATGGGGCTCCTGCACTCGTCGTAAAAAATCCCTGTTCGGCGGCTACGAGTTCACCATTTCTATGAATATTGGCTTAATGCGTGTAAGTCGAAAGCCATGACCCAAATTACCGCGCACACCGTGAAATGCTTAAAAAACATAATCCAGGTCTATGATATAATATGTTTATGCAAGGGCAATCTATCTCTAAATTTCTTGATGCCACCAAGGTTCACACCAGTGTTTTTGATCGCAAATTCATGTATCTTTCGGACATCATCGACCCAATTTATCGTGAATATCTCATTAAGCTTGAAAAAATTGGCGTTAATCTCGACCTTGACGTGATTCGTCGTCGTCACCAAGTTGAAAACTATACTGACATCATCAAATTCATCGTCGGTTACCTTAATTCACGCCTCAAAAATCCGACTAAGGGGAATATTCTAATCTCTATGAACGCCACTTCCGCCCAGAGTATCGATATCACCCCAGCAAAATATCATCTAGTAATTACCGATGATAGTGTCGTGATGACTGTCGACAGCAGTGAACAATATTCCGCACTTGGTGCCAAAATCAAATCCCGCCTTGGTTTCGGCACTTCAATCTCATTCCCAATTCGCGAGCCCTACGACTCTATTTAATTTCCATAAAGCAGGGAAGTCCGCCCCTGTTTTTTCTTTTATTAATCTTTTTAAAACTCTTGTTTTAAGCATAAGCTTTTGCTAAAATAAACTTATAAACGGGAGCATTATGAAAATCAAGAAATCATCAATTTTTGGTGTTTTTGGCGCACTGTATCTATGCTTCTTTCTGGTCTTCACTTTTTTAGCCTTTCAGCCCCAGACCGTAGAGGCTAACACTAATCTAGTTCTCGAAATTCCTAAAATCGGCCTCACTTCACCGATCCGCTCACTCGAGATTAGTGATGAAAACACCCTCACTTCACCTGAGCGTATCGCTGGCGTCTACCATGCCAATCAAAATCACGATTTCATCATCGGTCATTCCACTACAATTTTTCAGAATCTAGATAAGCTATCAGTCGGCGATACTTTCCGCTTTGGTGACCAAACTTACCAAATCAAAACCCGTAAAATTCAGCAAAAATCCAACATTAATATGTCAAAACTCCTGACCAGAAAGTCCACCCCGACTATCACCTTGATGACCTGCCATGGTGAAAAAATCTCTGGGCACGACTATACCGAACGCCTAATTCTCACCGCTGAATTAATCTAATTTCGTAGAGTTCATCTCTACGCCATATCTGTTATTTTTTATCAAAAAACCTGGAGTCTACCTCCAGGTTATCTCTATTTTTAGGCCTTCATTAATCGCACCGCAAAGCCACCCATTCCTACCACTGGAATTTCCAATTCGTCTTCTGCATCCACCACTAGGCGCTCAATTTTAAGGTCCGTTGGGTTCGTGCGAAAATCCGCTATATCACCATCACGGAAGATAAAAGCATTATATTTCACATCTTTTTCCAAGAAACTTAACTTAATTTTCATTGTACGCGCCATATCATCGACGATACCACCGATATACCAGTCCGTCTCCCCTCGCCCACGTCTGGCTACCGCATAATATTCACCGATTTTACCAAGCAGTGGCACTTCAATTTCGAAATTCACTGGTACTTTTTGGATAAATGACAGCGCATCCCGATTTTTTTCATAAGATTCTGGACGGTCGGCCAACATCTGCATTCCAGAATGAAACACAACATAGTAAGCTAACTGCCTGGCCAGGGTGGAATAAACTTTTTTCGCTGGATTATTTAAATCAAAAATTCCCGGTGTAAAATCAAAGCCACCAGCGAGCATTCTCGTGAAAGGTAGAATCACCGCATGTTTCGAATTCAAACCACCACCTTCATATTCCTGCCCCTTCGCCCCCTCCGTGCAGAGCAAGTTCGGATAAGTTCGCTCGAGACCGGTGCCCTTAATCGATTCGTGAACATTTAACATCATTTTTTTCTGTGCCGCTAGCTTCAAAACGTTACTAAAATGCAACACTCCCGCCTGTGACTGATGAAATTCTTCACGCCCCTTAATCAACATCTTCGGACCCGAATAATCCAATTTCAAATAACGCACCCCTTGTGCTTCTAGCTCGTCAAATTGTTTAACCATGTTCTTTTCGTAATCGTCGATCCGACTCGCAGTCTCACATTGCGCCACAATCTCAATATTTTTTTGCTTCGCACTCGCCAAAATCTTCTGTTTATCGAGTTTTTTCGCAAGATTTTTATCCGACCACCCCTCAATCAAGAGCCCAGAAATCCCCAGTTTTTCACACCAATCAAGATACTCCAGCGCATGTTCCGTCGTCGCACCTTGCCTTTCAGAAGCCGTAAAACTCCAAACCCCAATCAGCATCGCCCACCAAATTCCCAAAAACTTAATCGGTTCCACCCAATCAAAATTCATTCTCGGACTTTGATTCAAGCTTAAAATCATCTTATTTTTCGTCAGTTGCACAGCAGTATCCGCCACCATCACTACCCGCCATGGCGTTTCAAAAGGCAAAGTCAGATAAGCTTTCATACCATCTGAAAGTGGTGTAATATTCGCCTCCAGTCGACCGATTTTATTCAGACCCAAAGTCATCGAACCATAGTTAATCAGTGCCGCTTCGTGAATTGACAGAATCTTGCCACTCGGAAGCTCCGCCGTAAATGGCGTCTGCCTTGATCCAGTCAAATTAAAAATCGCCCGCTCCTCATAATCCGTTTCCGACCGCGCCAAGGTAAAAGCCGGCATCGACCAACTTTTGGCATGAATATCCAGATTAAATTCCGTTAACTCATTCGTAATAATCATGCGTTGAAAGCCCGGTTGTGGCGGAAATTCATAACGAAAAGCCACCCCCTCATCAAAGACTCGCACTCTTAAAGTAAAGATACGTCCGTCTTTTTCGCGCTCCGCCAGATAAAAAGTCGTCTCGTTATATTTATTCACAATATCCAAAGTTTCCCCCACTACACTTTGCCAAGTTTCATCCTTAAATTTTGGCAAAATCCTCACTACCCCCAAATTTTCCGCAATCGGTTTTTCGTTATAAATTTCGAAACCTAATCTGGAATTACTCAGTAAAACTTCTTGATTTTTTAGCACCCGATAGCTCGGACTACCATTTTTCAGACTAAATTCAAAAACCAAACTCCCACTCGGTGATTTCACATTTACCAAAGAATTTGCTTTCGCTTCTTCTTTTTTAAAAAGTCCTTTCAAAAAGCTCATATGCTTAATATTATACCGCATATGCTAAATATGATAAAATATTTTTAAGATGCAAGACGATATTAATCTCGAAGAATTAACCAAAAATAGTAAACCTAGTTTTCTCAAAATTTTCTTTATCGTACTCGGTACTATTATTGGCGTATTTGCCATCGCTTTTGGCGTAGTTTCTTTACTTAAACTTCTTTCAAACACTGCCGAAAAAGTTGAAAATAAAAAACCGGAAATCGCCAAGGTTACCGAAAAACGCTCACCACACCGTATTGATTTACAATATCTCATCGACGATTGGCGTCGCAGCCAGGGAATTACTGAAGAATCATCGGTGCTAATTTATGACCTTAATAATTCCGATATCGTTGGTCGCTTTAACGACACTAAAACTTTCACTGATCCAAACCTCGTTAACCTCCTAGTCGCCTATGAAAACTATCGCCGCCTCAGTGACGGAAGCTTCCACCTTGACGACCAAATTAATCTCAAAAATCAAACCGCACTCTCTCGTCAAGATTGCTTAAACGAACTTTTCACCTCTGAAAATTCCAGCTGCAAGGATGCTCTTCGCGCCGAACTTTCTGACGCCGTACTAGAAAATCTTCTTACCAAAATGGACCTAGATCATCTCAAAATCTCTGGAAATAACCTCACCCTTACCGCAGCCGACTATCTAAAACTTGTTAAGTTTATTTATAATTCCGAAAATCTTCAGTCTGAAAACTGGGATAAATTCTTCGCGCATTTTCTCATCACCGGCGATCATTTTGCTCTTATTTCCGGCATTAATAAAGCTACTATCTTCGATTACGCTTCCGCCAAATTAAAAACCGAAACTGCCGCAAACACTCTCCCGTATTTTAGTGAAGCCTCCATTCTCGAATTCAAAGATTTACCAAAATATGAAGACCGTAAATATATAGTCATTTCACTTAATCAAAATTTTAATCCAACTAGACTCACTTCTCTTGGTCGTAATATCGAAGATCGCATTTTTAACGAACGTTAAGCCCGCCCAATAATTACCATAAATTTCCTAAGTAACTAAGTTTATTGTTACTTTATAAACTTATTTAAAATAGAACGCAACAAAAATAAATCCCCGGAGGGATTTATTTTTTACTAAGATTAATTAAGCTTGAGCATTCCAGCGAGCAATTGCTTCTTTTACGACTTCTTTTGCTTCTTCAGCACCAAAGAAACCTTTCACTTCGGTGGTACCTGGCTTCTTCAAATCCTTGTAGTGATTGAAGTGAAATTCGATTTGGCGGATCAATTGCCTTGGCAAATCTTCCAAAGCTTGGTACTTATCACCGTTATTACGATCGTCTTCTGGCACACAAATAATCTTATCGTCAACTTCATCGGAGTCAACAAATTTCATCACACCAAGAATGCGAGCCTTCATGTAAATACCGGTGGTAAGAGGCTGATCAGTAATCATTAAAACGTCAAGTTCATCACCATCCTCATCGAGAGTTTGAGGAATAAAACCATAATTACAAGGCTTTGCAAATGCCATTGGTTCGACACGGTCAAGCATAAAGCAAGCATTTTTGCGGTCCCATTCAATTTTGTGGTTAGAGCCAGTAGGAATTTCGATCACTACATTTAGTTCACCATTTTCGTAGTCACCTGGGGTCAAGATTTTGTTAAAATCAGCCATATTTCTCCTTTATTTTTTCTTATTATACCATTTTTTCTCTCTATGCTAAACTAAAACTATGGAATTCAACGATTTAAGAAAACCTCTCGCCGAACGTATGCGACCTCAGAGTCTCGATGAAGTTTTTGGTCAAAAAACTATTATTGGCAAGGGTAAAATTCTCACCGAATTAATTAAATCAAAAGAACCCACTAACCTAATTTTCTGGGGACCTCCCGGCACTGGTAAAACCACTCTAGCTCGCATTATCGCCAAAGAGCTCGACGCTGACTTCGTCGAACTTTCCGCCGTCACCGCTCATAAATCCGATGTCGAGCAAGTGGTCGAACGTGCCAAACAAAACTGGAATCTTAAAGTCCGCACCCTGCTTTTTATTGACGAGATTCATCGTTTTAATAAAGCTCAACAAGACGCCTTTTTACCTCATGTCGAATCTGGTCTCATTACCCTGATTGGTGCCACTACGGAAAATCCGAGCTTCGAAGTCATCCCCGCTCTCATTTCACGTAGTCGCGTAGTAATTTTATCTACCTTAAAAGATTCCGACATCAAAGACATTCTGCTTCGCGCCATCGAGAGGGAATATCCTAAGGCTAAAATCGACCCTGAAGTCATCGACTTTCTCGCCCACCTCAGTCACGGCGACGCGCGTTCTGCTCTGGGCGATCTCGAACTCTGCCTTTCATTAAAAAATAAACTCACTCTCGATTTTGTCACTAAAACTTTAAATAATAAGGTTAATTATTTTGATAAATCCGGTGATCGTCACTACGATACAATTTCTGCTTTCATTAAATCCATGCGCGGCTCAGATGTAGACGCCGCCATCCACTACCTGGCC
>CAUUCV010000014.1:0-10976 GCA_963543745.1 uncultured Candidatus Saccharibacteria bacterium
AAGATGAAACCATTTTCATGCTGAACGGCTTTCCATTTTTGGGAACAAGAATTTAGATTGGATGGAAGAAGGAATAATTGTTCTCCGTTTAGTACTCTTGATTCATTGATACTGATAGCTTTATTAGAGAGTTTACTGACGATTTGATATTCATTATTACCGAGATGTTTGAACTCCCATTGTTGAGCAGGGTTATTTTCACGCCATTTGTGGAAGAGTTGAACCTTGGCATAATCTGCGACGTTAGCTCTTGCGACATCCAGATATTGAGCATTACTTAATGCGGTATTGAGATTATAGATACCATTTTGGATGAGCTGAGGTGTCTCCTTAGCATCTACTTTCTCTAATGACCAGGTCTGGGCCTTATTATTAGATTTTTTATAAATCTGCACTGGTGTTTCATCAGCATTATTCGCACCCTTAACATCCACTGCGTGATTTACATCACAAGAAGTAATAATATTAAACTCGCCATTCCCTTTTCGTTGAATATTCCAACGCTGCGCACAATCTTCCAAATTCTCAGATTTTAATTTTAGCTGTGGTGAATCACTAATATCATTAATGTCATAAGATAAATTTAGACCGGAAAGCTTACTTTTAATCTGATAAATTTCATCTCCAATACTTTCAATATCCCATTTTTGAGCTGGGTTATTTTCACGCCATTTTCGATAAAGTTGAACTAGAGCATTTTCATCCTTATTAGCGCCTCTCACGTCAAGATATTTAGATTGGTCGACGGAAGTCTTAATTTCATAATCGCCATTTTCAATTGATCCATCACGGCTAGAATTACTCCCCGGCTTAGCAATCGGTGATAATTCAACTTTTTTAATAACATTACTAGTTGGATCACCAAACCAACGAATAAAGAGAGCATAAAAGTTACGATTACCATATGCACCACAGTAGGAAGTACCTGGGTAATTTGCCACAGCTGCAGTATTTGGCTGATATGGAGTATAACGATAGAGGGCAGAAGTGGCGAGATTTTCGATATAAACCTGAGAACCTCCACAAGCAAAGTTTGGATTATAGTAGATAAAATTCTGACCAACCGGGTAGTTCGTATAGCCACCATCTAGAACATCACGGAATAATTTAGCAGCGTGCCTAACTTGATTTCTAAAGCCGTAATATTTAGAATCACACTCTGCAGTATCTGGACAACCAAAACCAGTGGCGCTGCGATATTGAATACTATTTGGCCAAGTGTCAGAAACTAGACTCTGCTCTTTTTCAATTAAAACCAAAAGGACCTGTGGGTTAATACGATAATCACGCGCGGCTTCGTAAATTACCTGAGCCGCAGTCTGCTTAGTACCATTATATTCAAAAGTCTCCTGAGATAAACAAATAAATTTACCATTTTCAATATGGTATTTATAACCAGAGTAATAATTAGCCCGCCAAATATTCGTATCGCCACAAGGATTTTTCTTAGTTAAGAATTCCTGAATTTGGCTTTCGTTCATAGTAGAAGTATTCGACATAGTGTAGTCAGAAATAATATTTCCGGCACGAAAATCAGAAACACTAAGGGCGATAGATTTTTTCAAATTCTTGAGAAGCAAAAAACTTAATGCGAAAACCATAAAAAAGGCAAAGAACAATAGCGGTGTATTTTTCGTAAATACAATTCGTCTTTTTGGGGTTTTGGGATTTTTCTCTGGGATAATTCGTACAGTTTGATTAATCATTAAATAGTAACCTTCCCTTCAATAATGCCAGTTTTTTGATTGGCGTTAATTTCAATTTTAATATCATATTCACCAGGAGGTAATTTCGTAAATGGAATATCGAAACCCTCGCAACTACCAGAAGATGGATTAGAAACAATATTTACGTAATCGGTATACATCACTTTACCGGCAGAGATCACACTAAGCATACAGGTGCCTGGTAATTTAAGAAATTGATCAATATTTACACGAATGCGATATTTATCAGTAGTCTTAGCAGAGTATGTAATGGCACCAGTGAGTTTTTCTAACTTATTTACATCCTGACCTTCGTATTTTTCTGGTGTCTTAGGGGTACGACCAGCAGCCGCATCTTCAGGAGTACCATCTTCAGTTTTAATAGTTTCGGAATTAGTTACACCGGTATTTTCAATCTTAGATTCGATTTTTTCAGTTTTCTCAGGCAAAATTGGTGACTTTGATGACTTATTATTGTCTTTTAGAATTTGATAGACAATTACGCCAGCTAAAATAATGAGTATTAAAAAGAAAAATAACCAAACAATAATCTTATTTTTGTGTGATTTTTTCTGAGAAACTCGTTTCATAGTAAATATTACCTTTTATGGTTATATTTTAACATAAAAATTATCTAACCACAAAAAGCTCGAGTATGTCAATACATTGATTTTTATTTAGACAGCTGCAAATTAAATTTTTTATCTACTTTTAAAATAATTTTTTGATAGATTTTATCGAAGGTATATTTCTTTATAATTGAAATAACTAATCCTGCTACAAAGAACGCCAAGGAGATTAAAATAATGGTTGGAACTAATCTTTTGGCTGCATGTAAATTATTAAGCCAGATAATACCTTCTGAAAAAATCACGTAATTATATGGTGAATCGTGGAATAGATATACGCCAAGCACGTGTGGTGAAGTATTTTTTATAATTCTTGTTAATAATCCTTGTTTAACAATACTAATTTTTGTAAAAATAACAAATATTACAAGACTAATCAAAAATGCAATTACAGAATTTGGTGGCCACATATAATTAATTTTAAGATCTGGCATTTTATGTACTAATAAATATTTAGCTGCTAACATAAAACCAAATAAAAGAACAATTAATAATATTAGGAGTTTAATAAAATATTCACGATTTTTAATTAAAATCTTGTCCTTGTCTTGATATTTCGAAATAAATGCACCCAAAAAATAGATATAAATTAACCAAGCAAAACGACTATAAACTACACCATTTTCAGTAGTGCCAATAGAAAGTCCACTAATAGTTGGAATTAAAGAAAAAACAATGAAAAATATTATTAGTAGTTTCTTATGTTCAGAATAATTAAGATTTTTTATAAGCTTATTTAGATATGGGGCAAGCAATAAAATTACAATATATGAAGTAATATACCAAAAATTACCAAGACTAACCGGGAAAAGTGCATTATAAGTTATAGTGTAGCCGCCTTTAACGAAAATTAGCGTAATAATATTAAATATATAATAAATCCAGATATCATAAATAAGACGAATAATCTTTGATTTTTGATTCTTTTCACTTTTATAAAGGAAGTAGCCAGTAATCAGCATAAAAAGATTGACACCGATTTCACCAAAATGCCAGAAAAACCCAACAATAATCTGATTAAGGCCTGTTAATTTACTAAAATCCAAAGATTTATAACATACGTGAAAAACTATAATCAAAATAATAGAAAAAATTCGTAATAAATCTAATGAATAATTACGCTCGTTATTTTTAACCTTTTCCTCCATAATAGTTTTATTTTACCCTATTAGTAGCCTTTTGGCGAGGCGTAGACTAGACGTCTTAAATATTCACGAGAAGCGGTTTCGTCGATAAGATAGGTCTGAAAATTTTCATCGTAGAGAGTAGGCGAGATGCGAGTTTGGAGATATTTTCCCTGATAGAAATAATGAGTCAAAATCAAGCTACGCATAGTGTCTGGCCAACTAATCTGATCAAAGAAGAGATTACCGAGTCCATAATAGATTGGTTTATCCTTATAAAGTTCATAAGTTTGAGGTTGATGAGCGGAAGTACCAACCACCATATCAGCACCAAGATCAATGAAGTGGCGGAAGAATTCTTTTTGATTAGGAATTGGCTTGTCGCACTCCGGGAAGGCTACTTTACTATTCGGATAAGCATAACATTCAAAGTACTGGACATTCACAATGACAAATTTATTCTTGGCTTTCGCGGCAGCGAGTTCGGTTTTAAATTCCTCTTCATTATAAGGATTGGCGCCAGCGGAATTTTCCGTAGCAATTTGGCCATTGGCTACACTACTAGTGGAATGGTTAAGAGCGAATAGTTTGATTTGATCATTTACATCAAGTGGAATTTTGGCGGCAGCGAGATTTTCCCCACCACCGACGAGCTTGAGATTTTTTTCACGATAAGCTGCGATTGATTTAACATTATTTTCCGCGCCATAATCATTATTATGATTCCCCGTCAGCTCAACAATATCCGTACCGAGACTAGTGATAGCACCCATCATTCTCCAATCCGCGCAGAGAGTAGTGGTAGTATAGCCACCCTGGCAATTATCCGCAAAACTCACTTCATTACTAATATGAGTATAAGTTTTACTACTGAGAAAATCTTTAATTTTTTCGGTAAAATATTCAGCATTACCACCCACCTGGCCAAGTTTATAAGTGAGACGGCGCGAGAGTGCAGTGACGCCGGTTTCAGCAAAACTCACGACATTAGTTTTACTCGGAGGGTTAGAAAAACTAAGACTCTTCAAAGCCTCCTGAACGGCTGGGAAGGTAGCCGGATTTCCGGTGAGATTCCAGGTAATAAATTTAGCACCAGCGGTAAAATCATCGAGAAAATATTTTTGGTCAAGACTAATTACCTTCTGGCTAGCGGTGATATTTCGGAAGTCGACTAGTGAAACATTATATTTTTTAATAATTTCCGCATCCTTTAGTTCGGCTTGTGAAATATCACTGAGTGGACTATAGAAATCGACTACCGGAAGTAAGATTTCTGTAAGAATCGTATTGGATTGATTAAAATTACTGAGATCAAAAGAGGAACTTTCAGAAATTTTAAAATCGAGACTGGTGAGAGACTCAGAAAGTTTTGTGCAAATTTCGTCACTACCGCTAATTGAGGAATCAATATTTTTCAGACAATCCTGCTTAGAAATTTTGGGAATTTCATGTTTTTGATTAATGATTTTTAAGCCAATAATCGTACCGAGAAAAACTGTAAGAAAACTAAAGAAAACTAATTTAGAGCCAGTGGATTTTTTCATGAGGAAGCTTTATAGAGACCGTTATGTTTTTTACCATCGTAAATTTCGACTGGAATACCCTTGGCACGAATTTTATCTTGGACTAACGATTGCATATTTTTAGCTTCAGTTTCTAATTGATTGGCGAGGTTTTGATTCAGTTCACGTTCCTTAATTTTAATGTAAGGAATATTTTGGTTTTGATGCTTATCGACAGCCTGACTAATAATGCGAATTTCAGCATCGCTAACGTTATAAAAACTATAATGTTGACCGAGCATAAAGGTTAGCTGATCGGTTTCGTACTTGTAATTAAAGGCTTGGTAGTTTGGCACACCAGATTCTTCCCCGCTATAAATTTCATTAATCAAGAAATTTGGAGCCATAATCAGAGCCATCAATTCGGAATTGTTTTTGATTTCATCATTAGAGAGATTCTTAATACGCTCCTTGATACGAAGTACGGTAGCATAGAGATAATCACGGATGAAACCAGAATTTTCAAATTTATATTTATCGCCATTTGGAATAGCGTAAATATTGGCGAGAGTAAAGTGTTTATTAAAGAAACCAGATTTGTTTTGAGCTTGGTAAGATTTCGCACAAACTACACAGCCTGGATCAAACACATCTACGGCAATCGATCCACTAGTAGTACTTCCATCACGATAATAATTAATGATTGAATCAAAAGAATCCGCATAGTCAGCAAGCTTCTTATCTTCTTCCATGGTAATCATCGGAATAGAAACATTGGTGATATAATCTTTGGCGTCCCAGGTTTTGAGACGATCTGGGATGGCGGTAAAAATTTCACCCCATTCGGCAAAACTACGGCCGATTTTACCGATTGGATCGGTTGGCTCCGCTTGATCAATACTACAAACTTCCGCACCGAGGCCACATTGGCTTGGTGTTGAAACATTACAGGTACCAAAAACCCAAAGAGCAAGAAGAGATTTAACTGCAATTACGAGAGACCAAATCGTAACAAAAACGATAATTACCGAAACAATTTCAATCAAAGCACTGAAGGGTTTTACAAGTTTAGGATTTTTCAAGACAACTTTCTTTAGGAGACTATTTTTGACTTCATCCTTAAAATTGGTGTCACATTTTTGTAAACGTACCTTCTTAAAAACACAGTGCCAGGCCTTCTTAAAAGTAGCCCAATATTTTTTTCCGAGGGCCTTATTGAAGAGACTAAGAAAGCCGACGAAGACCGAAAGAAGCGCTAAGATAATAAATGCTGCTATACAAACCATGTTTTTCCTTTGTTAAATTTTTGATAATACCTTAATTAAATGTGCGACATCGGCGGTGGAGTTATGAAAACCTAGCGAAATACGAAGAAGAGGTGGATATTTTTTAATTTCAGAAAGATAGTAATGAACACAGAAATAACCGGTACGCACCATAATTCCCTGGTCAGATAAAGATTCACCAAGGAGATGCGAGTCCAGGCCTTCAACATAGAAAGACATCGTGGAAGCAGGTGATTGATTCAAAAGATGAATTTTCGGATGATTTTTCAAAAAATCATAAAGGGTATTGATGTTATTTTCTAAACGATCGTGGTCGGATTTTTCCAAAGAATTCAGCCAATCGAGACTTCTACCTAGAGCGATGATTTCACCCCAAGCCTGGAGACCTGGTTCAAATTTAGTATGTAGGTGGTCAGGATTATCCGCAGAGAGGAGGTAGGAAGTTTTTTTCACATCATCTACCATACCACCACCAATAAATGTCGTATTAAAAAACTTGGCGAAAGATTTTTTCATCACAATGACACCGAGAGAGGCGCTATACATTTTGTGCGCAGAAAAACAGATGGCATCCGGTTCAATATTATGGAGAAGCTCGGAATTATGCGCCATCGCTTGAGCGGCATCGACAATAATAAAACCATTTCTCGAGTGGACATATTCGGCCACTTCTTTAAGGTTGAGTTTCGCGCCATTAAAATTACTCATAGCATTCATCACGACGATAGAATTATCAGGAATTTCGGAAACTTGGACTGAGCCGTCATTATCACGAGTAAGAACTATTCGCTCGATTTTAGTAGTTTGTGAAGCTGATAAAGTGGAAAGAAAAACTGAATTATGTTCAATATCAGAAGTAACAATAGTTTTAATATTAGCCTGCTTAAAATTAAATTGATTAAGTAATAAATTCAGACCATAGGTAGTATTTAAGGTAAAGCTGACAAAATAGTCTTTAGATTTGAGTTTAAGAAATTTTAGAACTTTTTCTCTAGTTTCCGCGACTTTTTGATCAGTTTTCTGACCCCAAGCATATTTTACGCGTTCACCACAGGAATTATATTCCGTATAATATTCCACTAAACTATCAATCACTGGCTGTGGACGCAGAGACTGACAGGCGGCGTCAAAATAATAATCGTGTGATTTTAGATATTCAAAACCAGGAGCACGTAAAGAATCGGATTCGGAAGAAATTAGTTTAGATTGAGATTCTTCTGTTCCGCCAAAAATAGATGACGCAGACTTACTAAGCTTAGCTTTCAGTTCAGAAAAATTCATCAACCTCCTTTGCTTAATTTTACCACAAAAAAGGTGAGAAGTTTTCCACATATTCACATTGACAAGTTTTAGGTTTTATATTTTAAGATATTTTTCTTGTTCGGTTTTAATTTCCACGGTTTTACACAAGCATTTTAACTTTTCCACACTGGTGTTTGGTTTAATAAAATCTTGTTCGGTTTTGATGTTTGGTTTTGTTCGGATTTAGGATTTTAACAGAGGTACACTGTATTTTAGGATATTTTTTAGGTCACAAAAAAGATACTCCAGAGTTTGGAGTATTTTTAAGATTTAAAGATTTTCTGGTTCAAGCTCTAGGCCAAGAATTTCGGCGGCTCGTTGAAGAATTTCGACTTCTTCATCAGTAGCAAATTCGAGACGCTGCTTAAATAACTCTGTAGTTTCCGGAAAAGAGCGATCGACAATCACCAGTGAACGCGCAGAACCTTCCTCACGTTTCAAGAAACCTAAAGCAACCAAATTATCGATATGCTCCGCCACAGAAGCGGGACTCTTCAATCCTAGGCCAGAGGCGATTTCTCGATAGGATGGCGAATGATCATGTTCGGCAATGAATTCAGCAAGAAAATCCATTAAACGCTTTTGTTTTTTAGTCAATTTGTAACGCATATTTGATATAATTATATATTAGATGAGGATAAATAAAATTAGATTTTTACAGAGCATTTTGTTTATTGATTTATTTTTGGTAAATAAAAACTTAAGGATGGGAGACAAATAATGAAGAGCGCTTATATTGATGGTTTAGCCCCGAGACGCAGTAAAGTGGTCTCCCAGAATTCTAAAAGTACCACTGCAGTTTTTAAGAAAAATATGACGAATCCTTTACCTAGGAAACAATTACTTGATCCATTAGAAATTGAAAAAATCCAACGTGAAAAAAATAGTCGATCAAAAATCGCTAGAGTTGAGACCGTATCGAATGAACCAGAAGTGGCAGCGGAAGATTTCTCTCAAACTGATAATTACGACGATTTTTTGGAACCAATTTCAGCTTTTAATCTCGAAAAAGACCAGAAACAAAACGAATTTGGTTTGGATCACAACGATAAACGTGGTTTTCTGAATGATGAAGATGAAATGGATATCAACTCCGAAGAAATTGATAAGGAGCTGAATAAAAATAAAAAGCCCAAAAAGAAACCGTTTATTTTCCGCCACAAAAAACTTTGTTTCTTCTTGGTTTTCTTACTGGTAGTGGGTGGAGTTGGTTATTTTTATGGCAATCAAATTATCTCTAAAATCACCGGCGGCAAATCTAATCTATTCGATTTTGTCAGTACTATGGTGAGTGAAAAATACACCCCACTTAAGACCGACGCGAACGGACAGACTAATATTGCGGTTTTTGGTACCTCTGGCTACGATATGAGTGGTAACGAAGGTCGCGGCGTACATGACGGTGCCCAATTAACCGATTCCCTAATGGAAGTTACTTTAAATCAAGAATCGAAAAATGCGAATATGGTCAGTATCCCTCGTGATTTAAAGGTAGGACGTGAAGCTTGCTACGCAGGTAAAATCAACGAAGTTTATACCTGTGCCAGTAATAATGGGCGGAATGAAGAAGCGGGCGCGCAGGCCGTAATGAACGTACTGGAAACAGTGACTGGTTTGAAAAATCAATATTATATCCACTTGAACTGGGGTTCATTAATTCAAATCGTAGATGCATTAGGTGGTATCGAAGTTACTTTTGATGAAGATATTACCGACTATGGTTGGACTAATATTGTGATTAAGAAAAATACACCTACCACCTTGAATGGCGAGAAAGCTTTGGCGCTTGCTCGTGCTAGACATGGTGTATCTGGGGGAGATTTTGCACGTGGTGAAAATCAACAACGCATCTTAACAGCGGTAAAAGAAAAAATCGTGAAAAAAGGTATGGATATTCCTGCTATGATCGCCTTAATAAATGCGCTGGGAGATAATATTCGTACCAATATTAAGGTTGACGAAATGAAGACTGGCGCACATTTACTTTCTGGTTTTAATTCAGAAAACATCAAGACTCTGCCGCTAGCTAACTTACCAGATGGTACAACTTACGTGACAAATGCCAGTTATCCAGTACAAGGGATTAATATTTCCTATGTGATTCCAGCGGCTGGTTTAAATAATTACACGAAAATCCACCAATACATCCAGAAAGCTATCACGGAGAATGTAGATAGTGTAGCGACAGCCAGACTCCTAGTTCTGAATGGTTCTGGTGAACGTGGTGCAGCCAGTGATGAAAAATTAGAGCTTGAAAAAGTGGGCTTTAAGAATATTGAGACGGACAATGCGCCAACTTCAGATTATCAAGATATAACGATTTATCAAATCGGTGAAAAACCAGTGGCAAAGAAGGGTTTAACAGATTATTATAAGATTGAAGTAAAAGATAAATCTGAGTTACCACAAGGCGTTAAGAGTCATGGCTATGACTTTGTGATTATCCGCGGTAAAGAAACCGCCAAGAAAAGTACGAACTAAAATTTGCGAGACTAAAAACACGAAGCCCAAAACCCAAAGCCCAAAAATAATATTACTAAAAAGAGGCCACATAAGGTCTCTTTTTTAATAAAAAATACTACCACTTCTTAGTGATAGTATTTTAGAAGTTTAATCTAGATTAATCAAGATTTTTCTTCGAAATAATTAAATGTCGCTCACGGCCTTCCCCTTCCGAGTGAGTGTAGATATCAGAATAATCTTCAGCTAACTTATGCACTACACGACGATCAGCAGCATTAAGTTCAAGGGTGATTGATTCCCCGGTTTGGCGAACCTTGTTAATCCAACCTTCTGCCTTCTTTTCGATGCGTTCCATGCGTTGGTGTTTATAATCAGCAATATCGATATTGACGCGGGTAATTTCGGCATTCTTCATAGTGAGCCCCATCGAAACAATGTGTTGTAAGGCGCGTAGATTACCAGCATTTTTACCAATTAAAAGTGAATTTAAACTGGTACTAGGGACACTTAATTGAATAACTTGGTCATCAATAGTTGACCAGATGGCGACGTTAATTCCGAAGAAAGATAATAAATCTTCGAGATATTTTGTAGCAAAGCGAACCGATTCATCACGATTCATAAAAACTCCTTCTCCTAGCTTTTTGAATCTAGGGATGAGTTTTGGTGTTTCTGTTTATTTTGAGGTTTTGAATCACGAGCTTTAATGCGAGTAATTTTAGTACCGGTTTTCTTATTTTCAATAATTTCGGCTTCTTGTAGTTTCTTATTGGCAGATTTTAGTTCACGAAGAATCGCACGATCAGTATTATCATCCATTTCATCATCGACATGAGCAAAAACGATTTTTTGTTGAATTACTGAGATGAGATTAGATAAGAAATAATAGAGTACGAGAGCGCCCGGGAGATTCATAGTAAAAAACAGCATCATCAAAGGCATCATGAAACTCATTTGCTTAGAA
>CAUUCV010000015.1:0-10766 GCA_963543745.1 uncultured Candidatus Saccharibacteria bacterium
AGAATCGTTAGAGACAAACAATAGGTGCGCATATAAAATATCAGCGTCGAATCTGACATAACCTTCTTTTTGTATAAAATCACCGGAATTAAAATTGCCAAGACTTTTATAATAAAATCAAAATAGGAAAGATTAGCTACGAATTGATTAATATATGCATCATATTTATTGTCGATAATGCCATTGACGATTAGGGCGTTAATGATCGGGTATGAGATAAATGATAGCCCAAAAATAGTGAGGAAGATTACGAAAAACTTAATATGTGAAATATTTTTTAGACTAGTAAAGGATGGGTAAACAAAGTAAAGTGGGGTCATCAATAACATTGTTTTATGGAATCCCATACCGAGCAAAATCGTCACTATGAACATAATCAATTTTCGTTTCATAATATAAAAATATGAGAACAAACCAATACTAATTGCGACTGATTGACGATAAAGATTAAGTGAGCGATTAAAATAAAGAATTAAATAGATAAGATAGAAAAATGCTATATATTTTCTGTCCTCTTTAAAAAGCTTAGCAAAACCAAAATACGTAATCGCAAGTAAGAGGAGATGCATAAAGAAGTACATCACATTAATATCTTTAAAGAAACGTGAAATTATAAAATTAAATAACACATACAAAAATTCCGTATCAGCAGTTTTTACATAGTCAAAAAACTGATCGATAGTAGAAATTTTCTGCATCTTTTCAAACACATACGTAATGTAGCCTTTGGTATCAGTACCGACACCATATTCCCTTAATCCAGCTAGTACTGACGGGATTAAAATGGCCAAAAAAATCAAAAGTGCATAGACATATTTAGGTAATTTTTTGTAGTATTTTTCGGCAAAAAACGCAAAACCAAAAGCTATTATAAAGGTGAGAAAATATATAATCATAATCCTCCTTTCACCATTAGACGTAATCTAAACATAGCAATCAATAATCCATAGCAATGTAATTTATATAAAACATAGGTTAATACCTTATTAAACTTAGCGTAACGTAAATCGAATAGTGGAATATTAATTCGAAAAGTGCCTTGTTTGAGATTATGTCTTATTTCTGATGAAGTTTTTTGCAGACGAATTAAATCAATAACATGCTCGCAGAGCAATTCAAGATAGTAAAAATTTTTTAGATAATTTAATTCTGAAATGTTTTGTTTAGATAGAAAATTATCTATAGTCTTAATTTTATACGCATCTTCATTTATAATGTTTTCTCTTGGTTTACCAGAGCCAGAATTGGTTTTAATATAGTCGTAGGTAACTAAATTTGTCCTAACAAGACTATTAACACTTAATAAAACCGCCAAATTAAAGAATCCATCCTCAAAACGATAGATTTTTTCATCAAAACAAATATTATTATTCACTATAATTTCTCTACGATAGGCTTTTGATACTGGCATCCGCATAAAGCGGTAGTTGATTTTGTATTTTTTAGATGCATATTTTTCAGAGAACAAAAGAGCAGAAAATTTCGCAGAAAATGGTTGCTGATAATTCTCTATTTTTAATTGAGTGTTATTTTCAGATTTTAGATAGTTTGTTTTAACATCACACAAAATTAAATCTGGATTATCCGTCTTTTCTATAATTTTATAGATAGCGTCAATAGAGCCTGGACACATGGTGTCATCAGCATCAATAAACATCACGTACTTACCAACCGCATGGTTAAGCCCGTAATTCCTGGCGCTTGATACGCCACCATTTGGTTTTGAAAAGATTTTAATTTTAGGATTTTCTAAAGCTATTTTTTGACAAATTTTTAAAGTGTCATCAGTAGATCCATCATCAACAATAATCAGTTCATAACTCTGAAAATTTTGCTCGGTCACAGAAGAAACAGCCCGACAAATTGTTTCGCTTACATTATATGCGGGAATAATAATTGAAAAAATTGGGGCTGCTTCTGTCATTATTTTCCGTCCCTAAATTGATAATAGAATTGGTCGCGTTTTTCGTCTAATATATTTTTTGCATAATTTGCCGAGCGCTCAAAATTAACTTGGGCATATTTTTCTCGCATTGCTTTATCCATCTTTACAAGAGTTTTTTCAATTTGTTGAATATTGCCTCTTGGAAAAACAAAACCTGGATTACACAGCTCAATATTTCCGCCACCATCGGAGGTGATAGTCGGACAAGCCATAGACATAGCCTCAACGAGAGCTCGACATACACCTTCAGTATAACTTGGCTGTATATAAATATCGATATTTTTTAACCATCTAATAACCTCGTCATGCGGAAGACCACCAATAAACTCAACTTCCTTTTCAAGATTTAGGTCACGTGCTAGATTTTTTAAATAAGAATTATCGCCTATCCCCACCAGTTGATATTTGAACTTATAGCCTTTTTCTTTAAGATTCTTCATGGCTTTAATTACGTCTTGCTGCCCCTTCCAACGAATATGCACAAAACCAATTGTACCAAGTATAATTTCATCCTTGTTTTGATTGATTTTTTCTAGACGATCTAATAAAATCTTCTGATTTGGCTCAGGAATTTCAACATCAGAACAGGCTAGACATTTTCCGTTTGATGGATAACGACTTTGCAAAAACTTCTCTGTCACATAAGCAGCATAATCAGCATTTTTTATAATTTTTCTAGCCTGATTATCATAATGCTTTGCGACCATTTTACCCAACTTTGTGCCATGATACCAATAACTATCATAAATATCACTTGCCACTTCAACGAGTAGTGGCTTGTTCATCTTTTTAGCGATACGACTAGCATTAATTGTATAAAAGTTTCCTGGGTCACGAACAATCACTTTATCAGCAGCAGCAATAGCCCGCTTTAGATCACGGCGAATCTTAGCTCGCACCAATGGATTTAGTGCGCGGGTTTTTGGCGTCATTAAATCAACCGTGGTAAAAATTTTAAATCGTGGATCTTCCATTATCGAATTAAATTTCTTCTTCGCAAACTCTACGTCATAAATTTGTTCTTCTTCACGAATAAAAAAGGTTAGCTCATCACAATAATTTAGATAGCGCTGGAAAATTTGGTTATTTAAATTCCCATCAACATAAAGTTTTCCGTTTTGGTCTTTTTTAATACGTGAACCACCATGTACGAAAAGTAATTTCATTACGGTTATTCCTCGTCTTCCACGATTTGGAGGTGGGCTTCTTCGAGCTGGATTGGATCGACGACGGATGGGGAGCTCATCATAAGATCGACACCAGAACCGTTCTTCGGGAAGGCTACGATATCGCGAATATTTTTATTGTCATTTAATACCATGAAGATACGTTCGATACCGAAAGCACAACCAGCGTGTGGAGGTGCACCGAATTTAAAGGCATTCAACATGCCGCCGAAGCGAGCTTCGACATATTTCTCGTCGTAACCGAGAATGCCGAAAACCTTATACATCACTTCTGGGCTGTGATTACGTACGGCACCAGAACAAATTTCAAAACCGTTCATCACCATATCGTATTGGTCGGCGACAATGGCAAGTTTTTCAGCGTCAGTCTCAGCGGATTCGAGAGCCTTAAGTCCACCTTTTGGCATAGAAAATGGATTGTGACCGAAGTCTAATTTGTTCTTACCTTCATCCCATTCATAAAATGGAAAATCGACAATCCAGCAAAGTGCGACAACATTATCGTCCTTCAAATTAAAGTGATCAGCAAATGCAATACGAAGTTGGCCGAGAACTTTATTCACTTTTGAGAGTGAATCGGCGCCGAAGAAAACAGCATCACCATTTTCCGCACCAGTGAGTTCCTTGATTTTAGTTAGTTCTGTTTCGGTGAGGAATTTAGCGATTGGACTTTTCACTTCATCATTTTCATACATGATATAAGCAAGACCACCCGCACCAAGCTTGCGAGCTTTTTCGGTGAAATTATCAATTTGAGAGCGCGAAAGGGTGGCGCCATTTTTAACACAAATAGCCTTGACGGATTCAGTTTGAAAAACTTTAAAACCAGTGTCTTTCAAAGCTTCTTTCAGATCGATTAATTCCATGCCATAACGGAGATCTGGCTTATCGACACCAAAACGATTCATGGCTTCCTGATATGGGATGCGTGGAATTTCTTCTGAGAGCAATTTCTTGTGAGCAAAATCGGTAACCAAAGATTTAATTAGTGGTTCCATAGTGGCGCGCACCACTTCACCCTCTTCAACGAAAGACATTTCGAGATCGAGCTGATAGAAGTCGCCATAAAGACGGTCGGCGCGTGGATCCTCATCGCGGAAACATGGGGCGATTTGATAATAACGAGGAATTCCACCAACCATGAGGAGCTGCTTAAACTGTTGTGGAGCTTGCGGTAAGGCATAAAACTGTCCTGGACGAAGTCTGGATGGCACAAGAAAGTCACGGGCACCTTCTGGACTGGAGTTAGCCAAAATTGGAGTAGTGACTTCGATAAAGTCATGAGCTTCCATATAATCACGCATGAAGTGATAAAATTCAGCACGACGACGCAAGGTATGAAGCATACTTGGACGACGCAAATCAAGATAGCGGTACTTAAGACGAAGCTCTTCGCCAGATTCCACACCGTCATCATGGGTATTAACCGGCAAAGGTTCGGAACGGTTTAGTAGTGTAAGAGATTCAACCACTAATTCAATATCACCAGTAGCAATATGTGGATTACGCAGAGCCGGATCGCGTTCACGGATTAAACCAGTAGCAGAAATGACAAATTCATCGCGCAAACTTTCGGCGATGGCAAAATTTTCAGCATTTTCCGGGGTAATCACTAGCTGAATAATCCCCTCGTGATCACGCAAGTCAATGAAGATTAATCCACCGTGATCACGTCTAGAATTTACCCAGCCAGAGACTGTAACATGTTGATTGATTTGTTGTTTTAGTTCTCCAGACAGTTTTCTCATAATTTCTATTATAACATAATAAACCAGTCAACTTTTCAAATTATAGAATCAAGAAAAATATCGCTGAATAGCGATATTTGTCCTCAAATATTAATCCTTAAAATTGAATTTTGACTATTCAAGACTAATATTCGATATACTCTTGCCATGGGGCAGGAGGAATTTTCGACTTTTTGCGCGAAGATTCACGTTTAAGTCTACGCATATTTACGAATGCATCTCCTTAATAATCATTGCACACGACCTAGCCCCCACCAGCCACCGAGTGACCAAAAAGTGCAATAGAATTAATTTTATCAAATATTTTATTTTGAAGATGCTTATGGCTATTGACAAATATTGGTAAATTATTGTTTTATATTTATTTTTTATAAGAAATATGGTATAAACAGGTCATGGATGAGATTAACCTCGGAGAAATGTTTGCCTATTTTAGGTCTAAGCTCCATATTCTACTAATAATTTTTGCCCTAGTTTTTGGATTAGGATCTTTTTACGTATTTTTTATGCAAAAACCAAAATACGAAGCTACCGCCACGGTAATCGTGAGTTCAGATAAGTCAAATGCGAATCTTCCCGGTGAAGTAGCGACTAATAAAAACTTGATTGACACCTACACTCAGGTAGTCAAATCACATCGTGTACTTGATAAGGTTAAAAGCGATATGAATCTCGACTTAGCCTTCGATGAGATGCTAAAAATGATTAATGTCTCGGCCATTAAAGGCACGGAAATTATTAATATTACCACGACAGACCGTGACGCTGAGTTTGCCACAAAAATGACTAACAAGATTGCGGATCATTTTGTCAAAGAAATTGCTAAAATCTATAACGATCGTAATATTAACGTACTCGACTCAGCGGTTACGCCGACCGAACCAGCCAATATCAAGATCGTGCGCCAGGAAATTATGGCCTTCGCAGCAGGTTTAGTAGTTAGTGTGTCGATTCTCTTCTTAGTATTTTATTTTGACCGCTCAGTTAAAACTAGTGAACAGGTTGAAAGTCAGTTGCATTTGGCAGTGATTGGTAAAATTCATATGATTGATGCTGAAAAAGAACGTTTGAAACGCCGCCAACGTGCGTTAGCTTTGAAGGCGAAGAAAGAGGCCAAAGACGGTGACTCGACGGAGAATGAAGAGAGTGAAAATGAGGTAAAGACCGAAGAGGAAGCTTCGGAAGAAGACTTAAATAACGAACTAATTCTGAAAAATAATCCGAAATCTATTATTAGTGAAGATTTTCGTACCGTACGTACTAATCTTGACTTCACCCTGGTCGGGAAGAATAATAATTCCCTCGTCTTAACCAGTACCGTACCAAACGAAGGTAAAAGTTTCGTTTCGGCAAACCTCGCTATCGCCTTTGCAAATACGGGTAAAAAAGTCCTCTTAGTTGATGCAGATATGCGCCTTGGTCGTCAACATGAAATTTTTGAACTCTCAAACCAAGCTGGCCTCTCGAATCTGCTAGTCGAAACCGCTGGTGACCGTCTACGTAAATATGTACAAAAAACCGAGATTGAAAATCTTTCAGTAGTCACTCGTGGTGTTACCCCACCAAATCCAGCAGAGTTGATCGACTCGAAGCAAATGGAAAAATTCATCGCAACTGTAAAATCAAAATATGATTATGTCATTATCGACTCGGCTCCGGTCTATAACTTGGCCGACTCGCTGATTATTTCCAAGAAAGCAGATCGTACGATGATTGTCTGCCGTGTAAACAAAACTAATATCGATCACGTAAAAGATGGTTTGAAATCTCTCCAAGCAATCGATGCCAATGTGGCCGGCGTAATTCTTAACCAAATCCCTCTAGAAAAACGCACGGGATATTATAATCAATATTATCTATAGATCTAAAAAACAGGAGGTGGCATGATTGACACGCATCTGCATATTTTGCCAGGAATCGATGACGGTAGTCGTGATTTTTCGGAAAGTATTGCGATGGCCAAAAAACTAGTCGCACTCGGATTTACCGGCGGCTTTACGACCTCCCACTTTATTCCGAATAGCGATCAGCTCGCGGATAATAAAACCAAGTCACATCTACGCAAAGAACTGCAAAAGCAACTCGATGAACTGGGAATTCAATTCAAACTTTACCCGGGCAATGAAATCTATGTGGATCCAGAAATGGTGAAATATATGCAAGAAGATCAAGCATCACTACTGGGTGAAGCGACCAAACTTAGCACCGATGCTGCAAAGAATAAAAAGAAAAAACATTATGTGCTTTTCGAGGTACCGTTTATGACCGAAGTAGGATATCTACGTGAAGTAATTTTTGAAATGAAGAGTCAAAATATTGTACCAATTTTAGCGCATCCGGAACGTTATGAGTTCTTACAAAAGAAACCGGAAAAAGCCTTGGAACTTCGTAAAATTGGCGTAAAATTACAGTGTAACATTGGTAGTATGACTAGACAATACGGTCCGAAGCCAGCCAAAACTATGAAATATTTCCTAAAACACGGCCTAGTAGATTTTCTCGGGACCGACGCCCACCATGCAGATGGAAGCATCTTCGAAAAGTACGAGAAAGCCTGCAAGAAAATCTGTAAGCTTATTAATGAAGAAGGCTTGAAGAAACTACAGAAAAATAGCCTTTCAATTAACCATTAAAATAACTTCCCGAAGGAAGTTATTTTTTTCTTTTCTAAAACTACAATCTCCGTATTAGAAGAGTGAACCAGTACCACGAATTTCGCTTTGGAGATTCAAGTACTTACGATAGACGGTTTGATATTCTTGAGTAGCCTTTTTGTAGGCCTCGTCTTCGAAAGGCAAAATTACAAAGTAGAGTGGAGAATTTTTGCCACCACAAATTTCTTTAGTATCGCCATAAGCAAGAGTGCTTGGAATATGTAATTCGCGAACCCCGCCAAGTTTAGCGCCAACTAAGCCATCCGACCAACCCGTAATTAAGCTGCCAGAACCAGTAACATCAAGCGGATCCTTCAAAGATTTTGGATTATTATTATCATCGAAGGAAGAATCAAAAACCGATTCATCAGAACACCAACCGAAATAGTAGGCGAGATATTTACTCTCTTTCTCAAGAGTAGCGCCAGTACCGACACTTAAATCGATAGATTTCAAACCATCGTTTTGGGCACGAGAGACATTGTAAGACTTGATACTGCTACGCGCAGACTTGAGGGTCTCGAAGTATTTATCGTTCAGAGCCTTCACGGCGTTTTCTTTATCTTTTTTCTTCTCGTCTAGCTCCTTAGCGAGAACCTTAAGTTCGGCATTTTGTTCGGCTGTGCCCTTCTTACTTTTTTCGCCATTCAAAACAATTAAGGCATAAACCATAATCGTCGAGACAAAGAGTAAGACTGCGATAAAACCGATAATAATGCGTTGCTTAGTACTAGTACGTATACTTTTTTCGTCCATATTTTTACCTAAATAATTTCTCCACCAATTTTTTCTAATGATTGATTAATACTGTTCATTATAGCAGAGATTTCCTCAGAAAGGAGCGTCTTCTCGGTGGAAGCAAAATTTAAGTGGAAGCTTAGGTTTTTTGTATCAGCACCTTCGGCTTGATAAATGGAGGTAGCCGTGAGATGAAAGATGAGAGATGGTTGAATCCTCAAAACTTCCAGAATAGCATTTTCGACCAAAGCAAAAGGTTTTTCTTCTGAAATTTTAACCGTAAGATCACGATTAACCGCTGGGAAGCGACTAAATTCCTTGATAGGTTTATCAGAGGATTTTTGACCAAGGAGGGACTCAAGGTCTAATTCTAGGCTAGAAACCTCTTTGAGCTTCAGAGCGGTTTTGATGGAATTCTTTAACTCACCGAGGCAACCAATTTGCGTGCCAGAAAGAAGAATTTTAGCGGCGCGTTTTGGCTCGAAATAACCCGAAGCTTCACCGTCGGTAAAGGCTTGGATTTCAAAATTCAGACCGAGCTTGTCGGCGAGATTTTCTAAGATTTGCTTAGAATAATAATAGTCCGCAGTGGAAACTACCGCCAGGTGATGTTGCATTTTCGGAGTTTGATCGGAAATTAAGCCGAGAGATTTTCTAGTAACCTGATTCATTTCATAAAGTGAAAAATCGGCAAAACCGGCTTTTTGGTTTTCACGAACTTTTTCAAGTAGGCTTGGAGTAATGGAAGTACGGAAGAGCTGTAGTTCTGGTGAAATAGAATTAGTAATTTCATAAGCATCCTCAGTATTTTCACCGACGCGTTCGAGTAATTTCTTGGAAATGAAGCTGTAAGTTAGAACCTCATTGAATCCGAGTTCAAGCGAAAGGAGATTACGCAAGGTGGTTTTTAGTTCAAACATGGCATTCTTTTTGGCGCCAACGAATGGACGAACTGGCAAGCTGAGTGGCAAATTATCAAAACCGAGCAGACGACCAACCTCTTCGATGACGTCCTCTTTAATATGAATATCAGTACGCCAGAGTGGAGCAGTAACGAGGAGTTTTTCAGAGTCGGGAACCACCTTGAAGCCGACATTTTCAAGAGTTTGAACGATTAAAGTTTGATCATAATTCGAACCGAGAAGTTGATTAATCTCAGAAACTCTCACCGCTACCTGAATTTCAGATAAATCCTGCTTCAGAGAGTCAGTAAAATGAAGTTCAGCACCTGACTTCACACCAAGCTTAGTTAGACAATCTTTGATAGCTGGAATAGTATTGACGGCTGGCTGGCCCTTGGTAAAGCGGGTGATTGCTTCCGAAAAAATACCGTGAGCCATCTGAGTTTTACGCAAATTATAGAGACTAAAGGTGGCCGACTCGAGCAAAATTCGAGTGGTTGAGGCGTCGATTTTGGTCGATTCCCCACCCATGGCGCCAGCTAAGGCGACTGGAATGTCGTTCGAGGTAATCACGATATCATTGGTGTTTAATTCAATAGTTTTTCCATCAAGCAAGGTTAAAGATTCACCAGTACGCGCCGCACGCACGATGATTTTTGCGTGGTCTAGGCCACCGATTTTAACAAATTTATCATAGTCAAAAGCATGAAGCGGTTGACCAAGTTCTAACATGGTGAGATTCGTCGCATCGACGATAGGGTTTACCGAGTTCATCCCAGATTTAGCAAGCAAGACTGAGTCAGGCGTCATAGGATAGAGATCGGACAATTCTGGCGTAACTGGTTGCATTAAATTTAAGTCGGAGACTGAAACTAGGCAAGCAGAATAACGTGGACAAAGTTTGTCATCGGCAATCTCAATCGAAATTTGATCAGTTAATCCGTTGATGTTCTGGTCAAAACTTACTGGTTCGGAGAATTTCTGACCAAGAATACCAGAAACCTCACGGGCAAAACCAATCAAACCAAAAGTATCTGGGCGATGAGTGAGCGATTTATTTTCGATATCAAGAATTTTATCATTTAAATCAAAAACATCCGTCAGAGCCTGACCCGGACGACCAAGTTCGGCGTCAATTTCAGCAATATATTTATGATCAGAAGAAAGCCCAAGCTCATCTGGTCCGGCTAGCATGCCGAAACTTTCGTAACCACGAAGCTTGCGCGAACCAAGCACGAAATTCTCACCGCCAAAAGTATCTGGCACGATACTACCAGGGGTGAGCCAGACGGCAATAATACCAGCACGAACATTTGGTGCACCACAGACAATTTGCACGAGACCGGAATCAAGAGTAGAAAACTTCTGATTGAGTTCTGGACCAGCGTCGATTTGACAGAGATGTAGGTGGGTATCCGGAATATCTTCACAGGTTACCACTTTAGCGAGATAAGCGCCGCGATATTTTTCAGCCATATCCATCACGCCTTCGACTTCGACAAGACGTGAACCGATTAATTTTACTAACTCCTCATCGGAAACTGGGATGGAGCCGACATATTGTTTGATTTTATTAAGTGAAATAAGCATTA
>CAUUCV010000016.1:0-10422 GCA_963543745.1 uncultured Candidatus Saccharibacteria bacterium
TTCAAGAATACCCATACCGCGGGTGGTGATGGCTGGGGTACCGAGGCGGACGCCGGATGGACGGAAGGCAGCGGAAGTGTCTTCCGGGACAGCGTTGGCATTTAGGGTGAGGCCGACGAGATCGAGGGCGCGTTCGTAGAATTTACCATCAATGCCGAAATTTTTCTTGACGTTGACGAGGATGAGATGATTATCGGTGCCATTACCTTGGAGGATAAAACCGTGATCTTGAAGAGCTTTGGCGAGAGCCTTGGCGTTTTCGGCTATCTTGGCGGAATATTGCTTGAAATCTTCTGTAAGAGCTTCCTTAAAAGCGACGGCTTTAGCGGCGATGATGTGCTCGAGTGGACCACCTTGGGTGCCCGGGAAAACTGCACGATCGATGAGAATCGGAATGTTTTCGAGGGTATGTTCAGGTTTTTTTAGAGGTGAAGCGACATTGCCTTTGGAGAGAATGAGTCCGCCACGAGGTCCGCGAAGAGTTTTATGGGTGGTGGTAGTCATGACATGAAAGCCAAAATCGAGGGGATTCGGGTGTACGCCACCAGCGATGAGGCCGGCGACATGCGCCATATCAGCCATCAGAAGTGCGCCGATTTTTTGACCAATTTTGGCAATGCGAGCAAAATCGGGAATCTTCATGAAAGCAGAATAGCCGATGAGAATAATCTTCGGATGCTCAGCTTCGGTGAGGCGTTCAATTTCGTCGTAATCAAGGTCGCCGTCTGGGGTGACGCCGTAATTGATGAAGTTGTAGATTTTGGCGGAACGAGTGACTGGAGAGCCGTGGGTGAGATGTCCACCGTGACCGAGATTCATAGCTAAAATTTTGTCACCAGGCTTACACCAAGCAAAGTAGACGGCTTCATTGGCATTAGCGCCAGAGTGGGGCTGAACATTGGCGTGGTCGGCATGAAAAAGCTTCATAGCGCGGGCGATAGCGAGACGTTCGATTTTATCAATGTTAGTTTGGCCGCCGTAATAGCGATAATTTGGTAGGTCGGCGACGATATTCGATTCGTCGGCAGGGTCGTAATTTTCTAAATCTTGGAAGGATGGGTAACCTTCGGAATATTTATTAGTAAGAACGGTTCCCATAGCCTTTAAGACATCGGCGGAAACATAGTTTTCGCTGGGAATGAGTTCGAGACCCCTGACTTGTCGATTTTTTTCTTGATCGATAAGTGAAAAAACGATATCTGACATAATTTCTCCATGTTAAATTAGATGTGTATTAAATAAATCACGTTAATAAACTGAAAAAATTAGTACATAGATATCAATTCCCTTTAATTCTGCTATTTATTATACCTTAAAATTGACAAAAATGTTAGAAGTTTGATATAATTACTCTATCGCAAGATGTTTGGGGCATTAGCTCAGTTGGCTAGAGCGCTTCAATGGCATTGAAGAGGTCATGAGTTCGAGTCTCATATGCTCCACCAAATATTTCGTATGAAGACAGCCGTGAGGTTGTTTTTTGTTTTTACTAAATAAGCATTTGCGTTTTGCGGTGAAATATATTTAGACTATTTACGGAAGTCTATTACCATATTATAATAATAGATATGGAAGAGATTAACTTGAGAGACTTGTTAATTTACTTTAGAAAACACCTGGTGTTGTTTTTTTCGATGGTGGTGCTTTGCGTGTCTGCGGGTACGGCGTATACGATTTTGGGGCAGAAGCCAGAATATAAATCGCGTGCGACGATTATTTTGAGTTCTGATAAATCAAAGACCACAGTGCAGAGTGAGATTACGGCAAACAAGAATTTGATTGAAACCTATACCGAGGTGGTGAAATCACACCGCGTGCTCGACCGGGTGATTCAGGAAAATAATTTGACGGAATCTTATGATGGTTTGGTTTCGAAGATTAATGTGTCTTCGCTCAAAGACACGGAAATTATTAGTATTTCGGTGGTGGATGCGAATGCTTATCGAAGCTTCGAACTCGCGAATGAGGTAGCGGATATTTTTAAGGAAGAAATTTCGCAGATTTATAATGATACGAGCGTGAATATTCTCGATCATGCGGTGGAGCCGAGAAGCCCATATAACATTGATGTGGTGAAACAAGAGATTATTTATATGGCGGCTGGTATGGTGCTGGGTTTTGGGATTATTTTGGTGTTGTTTTACTTTGATCGTACGATTAAGACGACGGAGCAAATTGATGAAATTTTTAAGTTGCCGATTTTTGGTCAGGTGCATAAATTAGAAACTGATAAACAGAAGAAAAAACGCAAAAAATTGGAAGCGAAATTGGCTAAAATAGAGGCGAAGCGTCTGAAAAAAGAAGCGAAAGAACAGCTTAGACTCGAAAAACAGAAGCAGAAAGAAGCGGAAAAAGAAGCTGAGCTGCAGGCGGAAGCTGAGAAAATAGCCGCTGAAAAAGCGGCGGAAGAAGCAGCAGCTAAGGTGGCGGAAGAGGCGGAAAAAGCTAAAGGCACACCTGAGAGACCGTTTGTCGAGATCAAGGCGGTGGGGCGCAAGATTATCGCGGAGGAAAAAGCGATTCAAGAGAAGATTGCGCTGGAGCAAGAAAAAATTGCCGCGGAAAAAGAAGCGGAAATCGCCAATGTGGAAGAAGCGGAAGCAGTGGAAATCAATGAGGATTCAGAGTTGGTATTACGCGATAATCCGAAAATGGCGGTAGCAGAAGATTTTCGTACGATTCGTACTAGCTTGTATTTCTCGTTAAATAACCAGAATTCGAATACGGTGCTGTTTTGTAGCTCGAGAGCGCACGAAGGTAAGAGTTTTATCGTTGCAAATTTGGCGGTGGCTTTTGCGAAAACTAACAAGAAAGTGCTCCTGATTGACTGTGATATGCGCCTGGGCCGTCAACACGAAATTTTTGAATTAAGTAATCAGTTTGGTCTGTCGAATATTTTGGCGGAGGGGGATTTGAAAAAACTGCGTCAATATGCGCTGAAGACGAATGTGAAAAATCTTGAAGTGATTACGCGTGGCGTGGTGCCACCAAATCCAAGTGAGCTTCTGGAATCAAAGAAGATGGAAATGTTGCTTTCTGAAGTGAAAAAGCACTATGATTATGTATTAATCGATGGTACGCCGATTGAAGGAATTTCAGATTCTTTGATTTTGGCGAAGCGTGCGGACCGGGTGATGTTGGTTTGTGCGGCGAATGAAACCACGATTGAAGATTTACAAAACTCGAAGCGCGCGCTGGAAGCGATTGAGATTAATATGCCTGGGGTGATTTTAAATCAGGTGGTTGATAAGCGTAGTGGCAAGAAGAACGGCTACTACAGTTACTATACGGTTTAGGCTGACTTAGTTTTTAGTTTTTGGTTTGGGGTTTGCTCGGATTTGACCGAAGGTCTGATTTTTGGTTTTTTATTTTGAATTTGAATTTGAATTTGAATTTGAATTTGAATTTGAATTTGATGTAGATTTTAGTTTGATAAATAAAGTCAAAAGAGTGTGAATTAAGAGGCAGCCAAAGCTCGCACCGAGAGTGTCGATTAAAACATCTCGAAACTGAGCGGAGCGACCGGGGACGAAGATTTGGTGAATTTCATCAGTACAGGCGTAGAGGAAGCTGAAAAAGATAGGCAAAAGAATCTTTTTAGGGTAGAGATTGAGCTTTGGAAGTTGAATAACATTAAGATAAAACAAAGCGCCCACCATCGCGTACTCGGTGAAGTGGGCGGTTTTGCGGACGAGAAAAATTAGAGTATTCAGGCTGATTAGGTTATTTTCGAGACCGTGACGGACGTGTGGGAAATTTTGGGCGATAAAATCGACGAAGAGATTACTTTGCGCATCAGAAGAGTTATGGCCGAAGGACGACATGGCGAAAATAAAGCACATTTGTGAGATGAGCAGCGCAGGTAGAATAAGGCGACGAATTTTGATTGTCATTAAACTATTCTATCATTTTGTGAGATATTCTTGGAGCTTGGTTTTTGCTTTATCGACCGAATCTTGATATGGGTGCCAAACGAAATGCTTTGGCTCTGGATATGTATAGGTGGAGGTAATATCAGCCTTACCATCGACGTCGATAGATTCGATTTGCCAGTTGGAGAAATTTGTCAGTTGTTTCTGGACGAGATGTTTAAGATCATCAGGCGTGAAATTGGTTTGAATATTTTTAGCGATGGAATTGAAAATTTGATCTAACTTAGTGAGATTGGTTTTGTCTTGCTGAAGTTTCTGGAGCAGAGCGGTGATAATTTTTTCCTGATTGCGTCCACGTTCACGGTCGCCTCCAGCCCAACTAATTGAGACGCGTTCTCTGGCAAAATCAAGTGCTTCGTCGCCATTTAGATGATAATTCCCCGGCTCGTAGTGACGATGGCCGTGATAAGTATTGATGACGTAAGGAATATGGATGTCGACGCCGCCGAGTTGATTAATAATGGTGGAAGTGGCATCGAAATTGATACGGGCGTAATAATTGAATTTGATATTATAGAAATTTTCTAGAGTATGAATGGATTCGTTGACTCCATAAAGTCCAGCATGGGTGAGTTTATCGAGCTTACCATTCATGGCGAGGGGGACATAAAAATCGCGCGGCGTATTCAGGAGGAGAATCTTGTGCTTGGCGGGATTTACTACCACGATAAGATTAACGTCCGATCGGGCAGCAAAAGGTAAGGTGTGGTCACGATTATCAATACCGCTGAGATAAATGGTAAAAGGTATATCGAGCGAGGCGTTAGTGGTGGTTTCGACGTGCTTGGGAGTGACTTTAATTTCGACTTCGGCGAGAATTTGAAGTTGATTATAGATGGATTCGTTATTATCTTTCAAAGCGTCGAGGTAGGTGTGGCCGAGGAAGATGGTCAGGAGCTTATCGTTGGTGGTTTTAGGACTAGTGAGCGCAGTAGTGAGGGAGAGGAGATTGTCGTAGGTCTTGAGACTGATTTCTTCGAGAGAGGTTTTGAGGAGGTCTGGACGAGATTGGGTCTGATCGGAGGTCTTATTGTTGGAGTTTTTCTGATCTACGTTATTTTGGTCGGCACTTGTGAGATATTGCTTTGCAGTATCAAAATATGGGTCAATAGTGAGGATGCCGAGCGGAGCGATAGTTCTAGAGTTGTTTTTTGCGAGATCAGAATCTTTGAGGGTGACGAGACTATATTTTTCATAGTAGGTTTCATTGAGGCTGATCTTGGAGAAGTAGTCGTTGTATTTGAAGAGGAGGAAGGAGAGGGTTGAGGTGATAATTACAATGACTACCTGGAGGATTAACGATAAATTGTGACGACGAAAAATAAATAAAATAATAAGGACAGCGAAAGTGGCGAAACTAGTTGTGAAAAAGAGCCCAGAATTCAATAGGCGTGATTGATGGAGAAAAAATAAAATTATGCAACTGCTAATAAAAGTAAGAGTTGAGATAATGTATTTTAGAATGTAATAGGGCTTCTTGTTTGGCTGAGTAGAATTCATCTTTAAAAATTATTTGTTAAATTTTTTAAGGTAAAAATCAAGAATAGTTTTCGCATTATTTTTTATATTAAAATTACTTTTACTAAAAGTAGATTCTTGTTCATTTTGGTTTCTTGAGTAGTCTAGATTGTTTAGATGCCAAGATTTTAGTTCGAGTGGAAGTAGCTTAGATTTGAACTTATTGATGCAAATATCAGGGGTTATATTGTTAGAAAAAAGACATAATAATCCGGCAGCTTGCGCCTCAACACCGACAACTGGAAGTCCTTCATATACGCTAGGCAAGCAAAACACATCCATAACGGAGTAAAGTTTGTTGGTGTCTTCGCGTTGGCCTAGGAATAATACAGAATCTGTGAGATTAAGTTTTTCGACTTTGGCTTTGATTTTTTCTTCAAGTGGGCCGGTGCCAATGAGGAGGAGTTTGGAGTCCGGGTTTTTTGTGTGATATTTATCAAAAACATCGATTAGAAAATCATGATTTTTTTGACTAACAAAACGCCCGACGTGGCCGATGACAATAGTTTTATCATCGATGCCTAGTTCTTTGCGGAGTTTCTTGCGAGCAATGTGGTCGAATTTGAATTTATCGAGATCAATGGCATTATGAATGATTTTTACTTCGCCGCGATCAAAGGTTTTGTTACCAAAGAGATAACGGCCAGCTAGTTCGGAGCAGGCAAAATAATCCGTGGCGTATCTTTTACTAAATGGACGTAAAATATTTTTGATAATATTACGCTTCCATTCACGAGCGTTACTGGTGGAGTGACTATGTGAAATACGAACTGGTACGCCAGCTTTTTTCGCGGCGTAAAGTGGAAAAACTGAGAGGGTATTTACGTTGGAATGAACGATACGATATTGGTTTTTACGGAATAGATCTTCGAGTGATTTAAGATACTGAGTGAGTTTTTGGTATTTTGGCACCAGGAAGACGCGACCACCGAGTTTCTTAATTTCATCATATGGAATACGTGTAGAATCTTCGTCACAAATAAAATCAAACTGGACCTTGGTACGATCGAGATGGCGATAGTAATTCATGATGACCGATTCGACGCCACCGCCAATCCATTTACCCATAATTTGGGCAACAATAACTGGTTTCTTGGATTTTTTTGTTTGGCTCATCTTGTGAGTCTCGATCTTCCTTTATTTATAAAACTACAATCTCAACTTTGTAGTTTCTTGTTATTAATTAATAATATTCTATAACTTTTTCTAGATAGAGTCAACTTAATAACAGATAGAAAATGCGTCAAAGCAAATGGAGTTTTGGACTCGATGTTTTTGGAATAATCTAAGGTCTTTGTTCTGTGAGTTTTATTCATAAAAAAGAACCGAAGAAGACTCCGGCTCTTAGGATATTTTAAGTTGGGCGATTAGTCAGTTTTTATGATGAGTTTTTTATTGGTTGTAAAATTTTGCGGCATAATCCCCCCTAAAATTTAAAATTTGTGCGGCTTCTTGTATGGCTCTAAATCACCGTTTTTGGAACGAATTTTTTCATCTAATTTTTTCAGTTTATTTCTCTGAGTTTGAATTTCGCTATAAGCACGACTTTTCTTGCGCTTAAGATTGTCAATTTCCTGTTTCATGGTATCTTGCTTTTTGAGTAGATCATCTAGTTCGCGATTTAGCGTCTTGATAAGACTTTTCTGAGGTCTGGATTTGAGATTTTCAGAGGCAAGCTGAATACGAAGCCTCTCAATTGGCCCATAGAAAGCACTGTGTCGCTTAATGGTAGCTTCGTACTCGGCACGAATTAAATCGTGTTTAGCTTCGGCTTCCTTAATACTACGATTAATCTCACGGTAATTGGCTTTCAAAACGGCAATTTCGGAATTTTCTGACATAAACACCCTCCTTGTTAATGTGCACGCCAAAAAATATAGGCGTAAATATGATACAACTATATTATACAAGATTTAGTTAAAAACGCAAACTTGAACCCTGAGTTAATATCTCAAAGTGTTGCACTTGATGGATTAGAGTAGAGAGTATGGTATTTTAGGTCCACGCTGGTGAAAAATATAGTTTCGGATTTAGGTGCGGTTTTTCGGATTAAAATAAACCGTAAAAGTAGTGCGGTTGTTTTGATTACTACATTTGATAATCCAGCCGTTCTGATCGCAGAGAGTTTTGGCGATGGCGAGACCGAGGCCGGAACCTTCTTTCGATTTGTCGGTTTGATAGAAGCGATCGAAGATTTTTTCGAGATCTTCAGTTTTTACCTTGGTGCCGTCATTTGAAATCGAAAGAGAGGTCTTGGTGAGATGGATTTCGAGAGTTTGCTCGCCGTATTTGATAGCGTTATCGAGGAGAATGTCGAGAATCTGGAGAATATCTTGTTTGGGTAGTTGATGGATGAAAGAGCCGGGGAGGCTAGTGTAATGGATCTTGCCAGAGAATTTCGGGGTGAACATCTCAATGCGTTTTTTAATTTCGGCATTGAGGTTGACGCGTTCGGCGGTACTTATCATAATGTTGCCGGCATCCATTTTGGCGAGCTGCAAGAGGTCTAAGACTAGCTTATTCGCATGATTAATTTCGGTCTCGATATTGTCTTTCCAGTGCTGATTTTCTTTGTCTACTTCGAGGGCCTCGATATTGGCTTGGATGACGGCGAGTGGGGTTTTTAATTCATGAGAGGCATTGGCGATGAAGATTTTTTGACGGTCGTAGGAATTTTTCACGGGTTCGACGATGCGCTTTGAGGCGTAGACAATAATAATTAAAACGACCGTTTCGACAATAATATCGACCGCGATGAGTGAAGCTATGAGGCGACCTTGACCTTCATCGCGATCAGACTGAATAAAATTGCGCAGTTCTTCGTCGTCGAAATGTTGCTCTGAGGAGTTGTTTTGAAAATCCGGTTCGTGATGAGGCCCAGGTGCAGGACGCGAAGCGGTAGAGAAAATCATGATAAGAATTCCTGACAAAACCAAGACCGTCGTGGTGACGGCCATGGTAATAATGATGATGCGCTTACGAAGTTTTTGAAACATAAGTCTATTATATTACTTATCGGTTAATTTGTAGCCCAGCCCGCGCATGGTAACGATATTGGTTTTACTCTTGATTTTCTTGAGTAGCTTACGGATACGAGAAATGTAGGATTCGATGTAGTTATCTTCGCCGAAACCGTCTTCACCCCAGACTTTGGCTAGTAAATGTTCTTTATTAATTAGAAGCTCTGGAGATTTGATAAACTCACTGAGGATTTCCACTTCCTTGGCGGTCAATTGTTCGCCGTTCAAAGTAGCATTGGTCTTATCGAGAGTGAGGTCACTATAAGAAATGGTATTGATATTAATGTTCTTTGGACGACGGACCAGGGCTTTAATACGGGCAATCAATTCGGCAGTTTTAAATGGTTTGGCGAGATAATCGTCAGCGCCGTGCTCGAGATTACTGATTTTGGTTTCGACTTCCGAGAGGGCGGAAAGCATAATGACTGGAGTTTGAATTTGTTTTTCACGCATACGCTTCAAGATATCGGTGCCGGAAAGTTTTGGCAACATAATATCTAGTACTACGCAATCGTAAATTTCATCGAGGGCTTTTTCAAGACCATCTTCGCCATTATTAACGTGATCGACGGTGATACCTTGTTTTTCTAAATTGTGCTTGACGGCTTCGGCGAGAAAGACGGCATCTTCGACATAAAGTACTCTCATGTGATTCTCCTTATTTATTTATAATATCATTTTGCGTCGGTAACTTGAAATGAATCTGAAAAAATATTTTGGGAAATTTTAAGGTTTCTTTCAGACTGCGCGGGAATAATAGGGTGGTAAACAACTAAAAAGGAACGTTTTCAAATGGAAAATGAATCAACCAATCATAAATCTAACCGTAAGGACAAGGCTGGATTAGTGGTGGCTGGTGTGTTAGCGGGGGCGGTGGTAACTTCAGCTGGATGTCTGGCCTATACTAAACTCGCAGCGAATAATAATCCTGGAGGCACACCACCAACACAGCAAACGCAAAATGGCATGCCTGGTGGAATGAATAATCAGGGTGGCCCTTCTGGAGGCCAACAGGGTGGTCAACAAGGTGGCTCAAATGGAAACCAACAGGGTGGCCCGTTTGATCAAAATAATGGTCAAAATAATTCTCAGGGCCAAGGCGGTCCTGGCGGTCAAGGTGGTCAACAGGGGGGGCCGAATGGTTCAAGTAATGGCCAAGGTGGTCCTGGTGGTCAAGATGGCCCAAATGGGCAAAATAACGGCCAGGGCGGTCCTTCCGGTAATCAACAGGGTAGCCAACAAGGTGGACCTAATGGCCAAAACAACGGGCAAGGTGGTCCTTCCGGTAATCATGGAACCCCTCCAAACTTCCAAAACGGTGGCGGGAACGGCGGTCCATCTAATCAAGGCGGTCAACGCTAATCTATTAGCTTTTATTCCCTTTTAGACTCTACAATTTAGACCTCGCTCAATTTAATAATAAATTCACAGATAAGGAGATTATAGTGAGTAAACAGCATCAAAAAATTCAGGCGGCTATAGTCATTATGGTCCTAGCTTTAGGTGTAATCTGGTTTTTAATTATTGATTCGGTCAATAGTAAAACTTCCACCAGTTCGGTGAATTATAATTCTTCGTCTCTGACTGGTGGAAGCGCATCGATCAGTTATGCGTCGGCCAAAAGTCTTACATCAAATGAAGATATTACAAGTGGCGCATATCAGTCGACTACGGCAAATGAAAATGCTATTTCCGCTTCTGGTAAAATAACCTCTACACTTTCCGATATTACAGTTTCCAAAATTGGCGATTCGAATGGCGGTGATAGTACAAGTTTTTATGGCACGAATTCAGCAATTTTAGCTAAAGGTGGTGCAAATTTGACAATTAAAAATGCTAATATCTCCACGGATGCAACAGGTGCTAACGGCGTCTTTAGCTATGGTGGTTCAGCTACAACTAATAATTCATCCTCGGATGGTACGACGATAAATATTTCTGATTCAACTATT
>CAUUCV010000017.1:0-10414 GCA_963543745.1 uncultured Candidatus Saccharibacteria bacterium
AGAAAAGCAAAGCAGAAACGGAAGGCGTAGAATTGAGTTTAGAGAGAGCATCGAAAAAACTTTCACCCATCCCTTTTTCAGCTTTAGCGATATTGGAAGCTTTGTAATTTAGTTGAACCATGATTTTATAACCTCGATTAAATAATTTCTGATGTGGGATTTGCCCCTCCCACTAGGGTTTTAATTAAGCAACCTTGCTAAATACTGGTTTGCCAGTTAGACGAAGAGTAAGCTTATAGCCATCAATACCGTCAGTGGTCTTCTCACCGTAGGTAAAGCTCTTCACAAAGGCTTTGTAAGCGATTTTTAGCTTAGCTGGGGTTAAGATTTCCCAGTCACGCACCATACCGCTATCAAACAATGCACGGAGCTTAATAACTTGTGATTCATCTTTGATAAGTGCTTCGATGTCTTGTGAACCCCAGTCAGCAGCACCAGAGAGGAATTCTTTTCCGTCCACGCTATCGAGTGTAGTCACATCGATTTCTTCTTTTTCACCGGTAATTTCACCGATAGATTTCAACGCCTCAAGAACTAGGTTAGTTGGTTCTGCACCTGCTTTTATGAGGGTGAGGGTGGTTCCCATAGTCTGTAATTTAGCCATGGTTTTTTCTCCTATTTGAATTTCACTGCCCGAAAACGGCAGTTAGTGTGGAATAATGCACCTTCTGGACTCGGTACATCAACCACGTAGGTTAGTCGATAATTAATCGTTCTCATCTTAGCCTCGACTTCACTAAGAATGCGAGAGAGGTCAGTACTTTTGTTCGCGAAAATATCAATTACAATCTCAATATCTTGCTTAGCGATCTCGTTATTCAGAGTGTATTCGGGGGAATTCTCGCCAACATAAAAGGTAATTGCTGGAACTTTCGTAAAAATTGCTTGTGTACCCTGTTGGCAGGAATATCCTAAGCTTTTTAACGCCTTGTAAACTTCTTCTTTCGGTTGAAACATATTAACCCCTAATACTTTCTGAAACTGCTTGGCTTATAATCTGCTTGATATTAAGCTTAGCCTCTTTTAACCCTAGATACATCGGAGCCTTAGCTGCGAAACCGTTAGTCTTAATAAACTTTAAGCCGTCACTAGTTTCTTTCGGGTAGACCCAAGGTGTCATACGATAGGTGAATCCTTCCGCTTTCGGGTGAGTTCCTACCGCCTCACGGCCAACACCATATTCGACATAGATTGCGTACTCCATGTTATTGCGTACGCCGCCAATGATTTCGTCACCTTGGATGTTTGCCGGAATAATAGTCAATCCTCCACGCAAAGCTCCTGTGTCGACAGGTATTTTCGGCTTAGTCTTCTGCTCTAATACAGCAGAGGCCATATTTACGGCATGAACTAAGGTTTTGAGGTTTTTAGCGCGGTTTAACTTAGTTTTTAGCTCTGTTAATCCAGTAATTGTTATGCTTGCCATTTTACCCCCATAATCATCTTGTGAGAGTCGTATGGAAGCACGCTAGTTACTTGATAGATAACGCCATTAACTTTAATTAAGTCGTCTAATTTAACCTCTACAGAAGTGCTACAGCTGACACTAATGTCAATCTTTTCCACAAGTCCAAGCTCTGCCTGAAGCGTGCCAAGTTGAGTGTAATTAACGTTGCCCTTGAAGCTCTGCACGATCGAGTCGTCGGCATCTTCTTCTTTAACCAGTCCGCCCTCATCGTCTAGCTTGTCTGTTTTGCTTAGGACATAGATGTCCTTATCATAAAAAATCTTCGAGATGAGGTCTTGGGTTGGCTTAGAGAATAACATTAGCTCTCCTATACGGCTTTAAGATTTCCGAAACACCTCCAAATAGTTCAGTATCGGAAGCGGAAGCCAGGTAGTTACGAGCAACATTATCGAACGTTACGGTCTGGCCATTGTCACTCAAGGACTTGACCCTCGTGTTAGTATTTGTACCGATTAGTTTATCTTTAACCTCTTCAAATAGTGCTAGCACTACTCTCACAGAGATATTAACAAGCCTTTCGTCAAACATATCTTGAGGGTCAAGGTTCAAATATAGAGATAAGCGGTCAGCCATCTCAGCCGCTAAAAATCCTGCAAGAACCTCACTTTCCTCATTATCGAGGATGTGGATGACTTGTACTTTGTCTTTTAGTGCTGAAATGAACTGATTCTTATCTAACATATTATTTTCCTTGGGTTTCTGGCTTAGCTTCAGCTTCAACTTCAGCTACTTCTTCGGCTGGAGCTTCTGCTTCTTTCTTGGCTTTCTTCGGCTTAACCTCAGCCTTTAAGTCGGCTTCAGTGATTGGCTCATAAGTCTCTGGGCGAGACTCGAATTGCTCAATCACTACTTCATTTGAAGTGGTTAAGATTGTACCGTCTGCCATCCTGAACATTTTTTCCATGTTTTTCTCCTAAATTAAAGGGTTACTACTTTGAAGATAGTGTCTGGGGTAACTGCCTTGGTGCCTTCGCTGACGAAGATAGACAATGCCAAAGAGTTAGACAGAGGCACTTTTTCAGCATTGTACTTATTGACAATAGCGAGCTGGCCAACAGAACCCATGCGTTGAACCATGATGTCTGCAGTTTGGCGGACGGTATTGATAACACGAACACCGTGGAAGAGTTCGATTGCTTCAGCTTTAGAGCCGTCGTTGCCTGAAATCTTGTCAATAAGATTACGGAGCTTGCCATAACCCTTAGGATTACAAGTAATTACGAGGTCAGCGCGGTCCATACCGTCAACCCAGTCGTTAGAGAGGGTTTCAGCCTTAGAGATGAGCTCTTCAACTTTGTCTTCAATAGCAGTTACGGTTGGAGTGATGGTGACTGCAACAGCAGCTGCTTCAGCAATACGGAAGAATTCTTTATCGAGGAAAGCTGCGATACGGCCAGCATGAGAAGCAGTACGACGATCTAATAGACCATTGATACCGCTGAGGGTAACATCTTTCATTTCGATTTCTTCGACGATTTCTTTATCAGTATCGATATTAAGAATAACTTTGCCGCTATTCTTAAGAGCAGAACCTTTGCTATTAGTGCGGGCAGTGCCATAGTTATTAAGTTCTGCATCTTTGAAACGGTCGAAGATGACGGAACCACTTTCTGGGTCGCCAGAATAGTTATTATTTTTAATAAGTGTAGACACACACTTTGCGCGAATAGCGTCGATGATAGCACCACGGATTTCAGCTAATTTATCTTTAGTAGTGCCAGTAGTTAGGATTGAAAGGGCATCTTGTGCCATTGTGATAATTCCTTGTTTTAGATAATCACAACATTGGAATCGCTTCCAGAGTGTGATGGGGTCGAAGACTTATCAGTTGGGGTAGCCCCAGAAGCCTTAAGCTTAGCTTGTACGCCTTCCATGAGTTTTTCTTCCCAAAGAGTAGAGAAACTCTCGATATTCGCATTCATTTTTTCCGCATCATTATCGATTAGATAATCCGCGAAATCTGCTGGAATATTCTTTTTGGATAGCGCCAAGAGACAGTCTGATTTGCGTTCTCGCATAGTGATACTATGTTCACGCTCTTCAATCTCTTTCAGCTTTTCTTTCTGAGCTTCTGTTGCTCGCTCTTCTTCTGTGAGTTTAGCTTTGCGCTCGTACTCTGATAGAGCATCTGCAACCGCCTGCTTTGTCTTCTCCTCAGACTTCTTGTTAAGTTCATTTACTCGTTTTTGAATAAGTTCGTTAACTTGGTCCTGAGTGAATTTAGGTTCCTGCTTTTCACCACTATTGACTTCTCCCGCAGTAGAATTAGTCTGGTTATTGTTAGATTCAGCACCGTTTTGGTCCATCGTCTTCCTTTCTTTTACGTTCTTAAGGATTAACTTGAGATTAAAAAACGACCAGCATAAGTGGTCGTGGGGCTTCAAAAATAAAAAAGACCAACTAAGACTTATACGAGTCGTAGATGATCTAGGAATATTATATCATATAATCTACAATCTTCTCAATGATTCCAGATTATTGATTTTATGGTATTTATTTATATCTTCGCCTGTGGCACTTTCACTAAATTCTGACGGCTTATTCGCACCATAATTTAGATTTACGACTTTTTCTTCCCATATATAAGTTGGGTCTTTTTTGCGTTTTTCCTCAAAATCTTTTCGATATTCGTTTAATGATAGAGTATTAGCCCCACCAGCAAAATCTGGGTCGTCGTTTTGGATGTCATCATCTTGCCACCCACAAACAGTACAGATGTCGTCGCCGCCATCATCTACATAACCAAGCCCACAACAGATACATTTTTTCATGAGTTTTTGCCTTTCTGACGCTCCCAATAAGTGGGACTTGTCGGTTTATAATACGTCTTAATTATACCATTTTTACGGGCTTTTGCGAATTCATTGGTCTCTGTGTTATATCTGTAAACCTCACCAGATTTATCAATAAAACCTTCTATTACTCCGCCAATTTGGGAATTAAGTATTTTTCTCGCATTCTCTACATATTCTTTATCTGATAACCCTGGGAACTCTGGCAAGTGGTCTGAAATATGTTTTTCTTTATACCTAGGATTAAAATCAACTGCTCTCCATCTTGGGTCTTCAGGCCCACCCTGGTTATATCTCCACTGCTTGAATGTCCATTTATCAGAAAGGTTACCCTCTCTATATTGGCGCATATAGCTCTTTGCATCTTTCCACCAAGCCTGTAGAGCCTTATTGCCTCCAGTTAGCTTCATTTCGACAAAATGATTATATCCAATCATTTCCTTGCCAATCGCCGCCCTATATTCGTCATACTGCATGCGCCAGCTTTTAACTAGGATCTTATCTATATCAATAGTACTATTGGCATATTTTAATTTTAGAGTGTCTCTCCATTCTTCATATGTCATGTTTTTGATATAGATATTTTCACCAGTCACAGGGTCGCGAGCAATTCGTTCTTTTGGTTCATTCCTTTGGCCCAAATATGGCACCGAAACTGTCCTACATCGAGGATGAAAAGGGTTAAGGTTAACCCCCACCTTTGCTTCTTTAGTCTTAAAGATTTTTCCGTCCATGTATTGGCAAATAGCCGACGTGCGATTATCTAGGACTGCAATAAGTTTATAATAATCGACGCCTATATCCTTATAGGCCTCAATCTCTGCCTGGCCATGTATATAGTTAAGTTCTGTCTGAATTAATCTATCTGCATATTTCTTCGCTACGTCGAAGCTTTCTCTTAGTTCTCTAGACATTTTATCTATGCTAGACCCAGTAGCTATACCACTAGCTAAAATTTGCTGAACATTTTGGGCTAGAATATCAGTATTCGCCCAAATCCTACTAGAATAATTCCCACCTTGCCAAGAACTCGAAAGCGCTTGGTTGATAGATCTAGTATCGAGCGAATTAAAAGGTAATAATTGTCCACCAAGGGCCTGTGTGATGTCATAGCCAGCATGGTAATACGAATCATTAAAACCGCGGACGAGACTATTATGTACAATATTATTTTCTTGAGTAGCCAATCGCTTACATTCCAAGAAAATCTGGCTATTAATCACATCTAATCTGGTTGCTCTAGCTAAATAATTATCTGGCAACTCATTCGCAATACCTAATCTTCTAAACTCATCTAACAAGCGTTTTATGTCACCCTGTGGAGCAATAGAATTCAAAGCAGTGCGGTCAAATTTATTTGCTCTGTAATAATTCATGAATAGTTTAGTAAAATCTCTTTCCAGAACAGACTGCGCTCGACTATAAGCTTTAATAATGTTTTGTCGGTTTCTTAAAATCTCACTTTCAGTTTTCAAAAATCTTTGAGCGGCACGCTTTTCCCAATATTTAATGTTCTTAGTCATACATCACCTTACGAGTCGGGAATTAAGCGTTATTTTTATCTACAATCTCATTATCTGACAATGTCCTCTCCAGTTGATCATCAGACTCCTCTTTAGCTAGCTCCACGGTTTCCTTAGCGTCATTCACGAATGATAATTGAGCCACAAGTGTTTCTTTGTCGACCAAGCCAACAAGATTGTTAATCATTTGAGACTGTTCATAATCGTTCTGTGGCAATGCACGCTTAAACACGACATCAATATCAGCAGGGCTGATTAAGCTCATATTATTATTGAGATTGAAGAATCGGTTATAAATCCTAAATCTATCAATTAAGGCATTCTCGAAGTAACGTTCCTTATCTTTAATATGTTGCTCAAATGCAAGGAGCTTATAGAGCAATGCCACTCCGGAGCTATTACCAGCAAAGTTCTGGTCACTCATATCTGGAGTCATCGAGATTTTATGGATGTCAGAGAGAAGGGAAGACCTTAATACATCCGCGTCAGCTTCATTGATGTTCTTAACGATGTACTCGACCTTGGCGTCAGCAGGAATTCCTGCAAGCGTTCTGGACTCTTTAAGGGCGATTCGTTGCTCTTTCGTGAGGTTCATCCCATAGAATGCAAGAATAGCGTCAACTAAGCGTTCACGATCGATTACGCGGTCGGATTGCAAGATATTATAAGCGTCAAGCAGAGAAATAACAGGCTCAAAATCACCCATACGGTCTGAGCTATTCATGTATTCAATTACCGGCACTTCGCCGTAACCATGCATGAAGTCTTCAATCTCTGGAACTTGGAACAAATGACCGTCTTTGAGGCGTCGTTCCATGCAGAGTTCTGGGGTTAAGATAGTGACGTCAAACTCATTCTCAAGTTGTTTACCTTTCTCGTCGAATACCGGATTGTAAATCACAGCAAAAAGCTTATTGTGCTGAACGCTGTTGTCATAAGCTAGGATGATGTTGCTTGGATTGATACGAGTAGACCATGGTTCGGCTAGTTCATTTGTATAAACACGCTCAAAAGCATGACCATAGACTGAAACATCTGTTGCAAGTTCCACATCGAGATTAGAAATGGTCTGCTTCTTGTAATTATCGACGATTAGGTCAATGTTGAGACCATCAGAGACTAAATATTGCACAGGATTACCTAAAAGATAGCCCACATTAGTCTTCGTAATGTACCTAGCGTTATTAGCTACAACTTTAACCTCATGTGGCGCAGGTCTTGATGTCACGTTTACCGAAGAGAAGTAGTCTTTCAAGGTATTGTAATATCTGACCTGGTCATTACGGGTTAATGAAGTCAATAAATTATTAACAATTTCGTCTGTTGGTTGTGTATCTCTTGCGAGAATACATTGTTTAATTATAGGCATTTCGTTCTCCTTTACCTTTCAAAAACCGAACTTCGGTTGTATCTAGAGCCATAAAGCTCTGAATCACTCAAAATCTGAACTTCCATTCCACTAGTAGTCTGCTCATAGATTGAAGCTAAAACATCTACAGCGTCATCATGAGCGTTCTTACCTTTACGCTGATAGCTCATCACCTGCTTATAAAATTCAGGGAATCGAGTTTTCCAATTAGGTGGCATATAGATATGGTTTTGAACCCAGGCTGAGCTTGCGAGAATGCGAGACTCCTTATTATGGGTTTGAGGCACGGTATTAATTATCGTGCGATTAGAGCCGTATTTGTCGAGCAACAGTCTCTCCACATTCCTAGCAAAGCCTCTGCCACCATTATTAGACTCGATCGAGCATTCCTGGACTACACCAGTATGTAGTAATTCAGCAACCTTTGGCTCTGTGATCTCCATTGCTTCGTCTGAGAAATAAAGGTCTAAAATATAAGCTTCTTTTTCATAAATCACATAGTTAATTGAACACAAGAAGTCTGTGCCAGTATCTGCCGTATCTGTATAATTAAGGATTTTACCTTCTGGAGCTTTTTCCCATTCCTTAAACTCTTGATAGAGCCGACCTTTCACATCAATTGGCGTCTGATTGTAGTTAGCTTCAAAGATGTCGACATTCATTTCGCGCTTAATAAGGTTCATGTCTTTTTCACTCAGAATGTCTTCGCAAAGCATTTTTCCGTCTTCATCTTGAACTTGGTACTTAATAATCTCGCACTCATCCGGAAACGCGTCCATAATACGTCCAGCTAAGTCTCTCGAAGACCAACGAGTCATAATGATAATGCACTTCTTCTGACCCTCAAGGCGTGACAGCATAGTGTTTACGAACCATTGATAAGTATTATCTAGGGCAGTCTCGTTATAGGCTTCTTCGGCTGATTTAATAAGGTCATCACAGATGAGATAGTCGCAACCAAAACCCGTAGCTGTACCGTTCGGAGAGGTAGCTAGATATGAAATCTGACTTTGTCCGTCTATAGTCCACTTCTTAGCGCTTGCATCACCATACTTAACCTTAGTCTTAGGGAACATGTCGGAAAAAACGACACGTTCACCAATTTTTTCTGTTTGAATAGTATTTCTGACGTTCTTAGAGAAAACACTAGCAACATCCTCATTGTACGAAGCCGTCATCACTCGACAAGTCGGGTCACGTCCGAGAAGCCACGCAGTGAGACATTGGTCTGTTAGAGATTTCCCGTGTCGTGGAGGCATATTAATGATGAGAAAGCGTTTATCTTTATCATTAATAAAGTTTTCCACAGATTCACAGAACTCTTTAAGGTATGAGCGCTCATCTTTATAAAAAGTAGGGAACAACACCTGACAAAAATCGTAAAGATGACGCCTAGCCAGCTCCATTTTCGCACCAAGCTTAATTACTTCATCTCTTGTCATTTAGCAAGCTTCCTTAATTCATCCTCAGTTAAGTTCTCAAATGGATTGAAGACCTCTTTTTCAGATACATCTTTTGTTTCAGTCGGGTCATAATTACCATTGAGCTTAATAAGCTTATCAGCAGCCTCCACACACTTCGGGTGGTCTGGGTCACTAGCAATAGCGATTAAGTTATTAATTACACCTTGCACGAGATTTGGGTCATTTGAGGCACGAATCTTCACCTGGTGGCGAAAAGACATGTCTTCCGTTGGGCGGCCGCCATTATTACCAACGGAAAGCTTATTGCCTTTGGAGAAAGTCCCATCCGAGTTCCGTCCGACTTGTACGGCTTTAACGTTCTTTTCTTTTGCCACTTTTTTGACGGTCTTTCGAACTGATTTCTTTGCAGCAGAAACCTTATTGGATGTTTCTTTTTTGGAAACAACCACTTTTTTTGTCGAATCGTTCTCCTGTCTTTTTATAGGCATTTATTAATTCCTAATTCTCTTCGGTAGCCTCTTCTTTAGCTTTCTTGCCACGCTTTTTATCAGCCTCTTCGGCTTCTTCAGGCTCTGCTGGAGCATGTTCTTCTTCTGGAGCTACAACAGGATTTTCAGAGTTTTCCACAGGTTTTTCTTCATTATGAACTTCTTCACTGGTTCCGACATGGTTGTCGGTAGCTTCAGCTTCAGGAGTTTCTACGGGAGAGTATTCAACAGTTTCCTCTGAATGTTCGGGCTCATCATGTTTTTCTGGCGCCTCAGTAGCCTCATCGTGCTTTTCTTCGGAGACTTCAGGATGTTCTGGTTCAGGAACCTCTTCATGAGCTTCAGGGGTCTCTTCAGTTGTATTTGAGTTTTCCACAGGCTCTTCTTTAGTTTCTGTTCCCTTAAGAACGAACACAATCTGGTCACCAAAAATCACCTTATGGCATTTACCATTTACAAATTCGTCTGTGATGTCAAAATCAATACCATAAAAATCAACGATTACACGACCGTTATTATCTTTTTCTACTAAAATCTCGTATTCCATAGAATCTCCTTATTTCTTAATACGTGGGGAATTATTAATCTTTTCAATCATCTGGTGCATGGTCTTGTTATGAAGTAACTGACCACGCTTCCCAAATAACAGCACCTTTGGCCGCTTAATTAAGCCGTGGGAATCTTCTCCAGAAACTCCGGCTTCAAATAAGATTCGACTGGCTGGCACATAAATTACGAATAATCGCCCGCGTCTTTCTATCGCACGTAGCTCTCTACAGTTATCGGCAAAAAATAATGAGTTTATCACTTGTCCAGTTAGTCTTAACAGTTCAGAGTAGCTGAATTCTGTTCTTGTGTACTTATTTTTAATGTCATAAGTCTTATCGGCCAATAATTTCGTCGTAATTATCGCCTCTACCTCACTGGTTCCTCGATCTAAAATCATCCTTTTTTTCTCCAATAAAAAGACCCACAAGCAAACACTTGTGAGTCGTAGATTTATAGCTTAATTATAACATACTTAGAGAAGATACATCATTGCTTGTGGAAAACTTTTTATTTTACAAAAATATACCATTGAGTTATAATTTAACTACAAACATTTCATTTGTGAAAACCCCTCTGGAGCTTCGGCTTTCGAGGGTTTTTCTTTCCCCCAAAAATAAAATGATTTATTTAGGGAATTTAAAATGTCAGAAAAAAGAATTGTAACTTTAAGAAACCGCTTAGGTAAAGCTTCAGATTTAGTTAAAAATGATGAATATCTTCCAATGTTTAGGAATCGTCAAATTCGCTTTAAGAAAGAATTTGAAGAATCGATAAAATTAGCTAAGAAAAAGAATAATCCAG
>CAUUCV010000018.1:0-9764 GCA_963543745.1 uncultured Candidatus Saccharibacteria bacterium
GCTGGCTTACCAAGCCTAGCTATTCCAATCAATCGTGACAAGGATGAACTTCCAGTCGGCTTGCAATTAATCGGCCCACGTCGTAGTGATCGTAACCTTCTACAATTTGCCAAGGAGAACTTCGCATGAATTCGCCCGTCTTTATTCTCTTAATTGCTGTACTTGCTGTGGGGATTTTGGTTTTTATTTCAATCTCTCAGCTCGGCAACCGTACTCATACTTTCGATAAGGAAGATTATCAGGCTAACTTCCTCAAAATTGAAAATAATCTCTCACGGGATAATCCACTCAGTTTTAATTATGCTCTCATCGAAGCCGATAAATTACTCGATAAGGCCATGATGGAGCTTGGCGCACCGGGTAAAACTATGGGCGACCGCCTCAAAGCTTCAGGACATCGTTTTTCGGAATTGAACTCAGTCTGGTATGTCCACAAGAAACGCAATCAAATTGCTCACGAGCAAAACTTTCAGCTCGATTACAATCAAAGTCGTCGCGCTTTAGAAACCTATAAACAAGCATTAAAAGATTTAGGAGCTATCTAATGTCAGAAAATTCAGCTTACGAAATTACTATCGGTATTGAATGTCACGTTCAGCTCGCGACTAAGACTAAACTTTTTTCCGAAGTGGATAATGACGCTCGCGGTAAAGAACCTAACTCTTGTGTTTCGCCAGTCGAATACGCTCTGCCGGGCATGTTGCCACGCTTGAATCAAGAAGCCGTACGTCTCGCCACTCGTGCAGGACTTGCTCTTAATTCTAATATCAATCTGATTTCACGTTTTGATCGCAAACATTATTTCTATCCAGATTCCCCGAAGGGTTATCAAATCACCCAGATGTATCAGCCAATTATTGGCCCAGGTTTCGTAGAACTACCTAACGGTACCAAAATCCGTATCGAGCATGCCCACCTCGAGGGGGACGCCGGTAAGCTCACGCATTTCGATACTTATAGCCTTGTCGACCTTAATCGTGCAGACACTCCGCTAATTGAAATTGTCTCTATGCCAGACATTCATTCGAAGGAAGATGCTCGCGATTATTGTAAGGAACTTTGGCGTATTCTCACTTTTGCTGGTGTGACTTACGGTGACCTTTATAATGGCAATATGCGTTTTGATGTGAATATTTCGCTCGCCAAAAAAGGTAGCACCGAGCTGGGTACGCGTGCTGAAATTAAGAACCTTAACTCTTTTCGCTCTGTCGAAATGGCTGTCGAATACGAATACCACAGGCAGAAAAAATTGCTGGATAATGGCGAAAAAGTGGTTCAGGAAACCCGTGGCTGGAATGATAATACCGGTAAAACCACTTCTCAGCGTAGCAAGGAAGAGGCTAACGATTATCGCTACATGCCAGAGCCAGATATTCCGCCAATTCATTTGACTGAGGAATATGTCGAAGCAGAGCGTGCTAAATTGGTGCGTTTACCAGCTGATTATCGTGCCATGCTTCGGGTGGTGATTCCAGAGGAACAACTCGAGATTCTTCTCGACCACCAAAATCTCGTCGAAAGCCTAGCTGAACTAAAGTCTACATATGACGCCGATGGCATTGAAAAGGAAATTACCAAGAATGCCATCCAGAAGATTTCTAATCTTTATACTTCGGTGCTTCTCTCAGAAGAAAATAGTAGTCTTTTGAATGATGAACTTCCGACCACCATGCAACTTCGTGAGCTTGCTGAGATGATTAATAAGAATGAGCTCTCTTCTACTAGTGTGAAGGAAGTCTTCTTGCGCTTCTTTGATCCAAATATGCATCACAAATCTGCTCGCGAAATCGCCAAGGAACTTAACCTGCTTCAGGAGAATGACCTCGGTGCGCTCTCTGAGATTGTCGATCAAGTCCTAGCTGACCCAGCCTGCGCCCAAGCCGTCGCCGACTTTAAGGCCGGTAGTGAAAAAGTAATTGGTTTCTTAGTGGGTCAGGTGATGAAGGCTTCGAAAGGAAAGGCAAATCCAGCTATCGCCCAGAAACTTTTACGCGAAAAATTGCAATAATCATCTAGCTAATCACTTGGATTAATTCCTATCAAAGCCAGTTAAGGCTAAAACCTAAAATCCGGCTCCAACGCCGGATTTTTTGACGGCTAAAATTCCACTATCCGATTCTACTTATGCTATAATATAGAAAAGTTAAGACCACAAGAAAGAAAATATGAAACTATACAGTAACGAGATTGTTTTTCGTGGTCATCCTGATAAAGTTTGTGACCAAATTAGTGACGCCCTGCTCGACGCCTTCCTCTCCGGTGATTCCAGTTCCCGTTGTGGTATCGAGGTGATGGGTGGTAAAGGTAGAATTTTTATCACCGGTGAAGTCACTTCCGCCGCTAAGGTCGATGTCGAGTCTGTGGTGATGCGAGTCTTAAAAGAGGTTGGCTACATTAATGGTGATAACGCGGAAAATCTCACACCTTCTGGCACGCTCGCAGATTTTAAAATCGTAAACAACCTCGGTGTCCAGAGTCAGGACATCGCTCTCGGTACAAATGATGAAGTAGGTGGCGCGGGTGACCAAGGTATGATGTTTGGTTTTGCTTGCGATGATAATGCCGAATATAAGCCGACCGCCATGGTGATTATGCAGGAATTTTCCAAATTCTATGACGAATTGCGCCAAAAAGATTCCCGTTTTCTCGCGGATGGTAAAACTCAGCTCACTGGTGAATACGATGATAATATGCGCCTTGCTAAAATTAAGGATTGGACTATCAGTTATCAAAATACCGAAACTAATCGCGCCGAAACCGATCAAATTCTCATCGATAAGGCCCGCGAAATTGCCGGCAAATACGGTGTAGAGGTCGAAAAATTCCTCGTTAACCCTACCGGCAAATTCCTCATCGGTGGTTTTATGGGCGATGCTGGGCTCACTGGTCGTAAAATTGTAGTCGATAGCTATCAGTCATTTGCCCCGGTCGGAGGTGGTGCCTTTTCTGGTAAAGATCCATCCAAGGTGGACCGCTCAGCTGCCTATAAGGCGCGCGAAATTGCCGTGGATTACCTCAAGCGTCATCATTTACATTCTTGTGAAGTGCAACTCTCTTACGCCATCGGCATCGCCGAGCCACTTGCGATTTACATTAAAGGTAATGGTGAAAATATCACACCGGAGTCAGAATTATATGCTGCCTGTACTCCGAAAAATATCATTAAAGATCTTGGTCTCCTACATAAAAAATACGAAGACACTGCCAAATTCGGCCATTTCTAAAAATCAAAAAAATACGAAGACGCCGCTAGTTTAACCATTTTCTAAAAATAAAAAAGAACCTCGTTTTGGGGTTCTTTTTTTAGGTTACACATCGAAATATTAGAGTCTTATTTTAGACCTTGAATAAAACCATAAATACTATAAAATAAAGTTAGAAGCATAAGCACAAAAATCAAAAGGAAAGGTAGTATGTCTAAAATTAAAACATTTTTTAAGAGGCCAGCGCAGGCTTGGCGACGTGTTTTTGGTTTCTTACCGGTTATTTCATTTGGTGGCACGGCATTTATTTTTAGCGTCTTCGCCATCGCCCCAAACTTTATGAACTTCGCCCACGCGGACGAGAAACCAGCCTTAAAGCCGAACGACATTAAACTATCAATAAGCTTGGATAAAACGTTCCATAAGTTTAATGATGTCTATCTTACAGCGGATGGTGTAGAACACGAAGATCAAAATAACATTGCTTTTGGGCCATTAGTTGAGACTAATAATCCTGCAGGTTACAAAGTCTACTTCTCAGACGTCGATGAGGATACTAGTATGCGAAGCATTGATGCTACTGTAACCGACACTATTCGCTCTGCTACTCCTTCGGATTTTGAAAATGGTGAACCGAAAAATACATCGGATAATTACTGGTATTGTGGTATCTTAGGGGTTCCAGATACGATTTCAGGGGGAATTCAAAAATCCTTCTCCACCAATAATGATCTGTCGATTCCAGCCAGAAGCGAGCAGAAGTTAATTGACGAAGTTAAGTATGTAAAAACGAACGAACGCAGTAGTAATGGAGTATTCTGTAATATCTCGGTTAATAAGCAATTAGCTCCATCGACCTATGTCGCTAAAATGATTTTTACTACCATCGCTAATACTAATAACTTGAAGCCAGTCACCCTCAAGGACGGGTATTCGACTTTTCGTAAAATTCCAAATAATCGAGCTTTTAGGCACTTTAGGTATGCCAAGCCAACTCCAAGAGATTTATCTGACGAAGTAAAAAATGATGAATCTATTACCTCGAATATAAAACCAGATTATGAATTTGCTAGTATGCCTGGTCCAGCCTGTCCTCCTACAAGGGAAGTGGGATCTGATATGTATAATCTCACTGCCAATAATACGGATGACGAAGAGCCAGTATTGTTTTGGATTTCTACTAACTGTATCGATAACGGTTTAAGTTTGCGTTGGTGGACTCCATCGGGAACCTTGAAACTTGGTGAAAACTGCTCTAATTTCTTCTCGACCGCTAATACTCCACGCTTCGAAAATCTAGACCTTTCAGGCATTGATATTTCAAACTGTAAAAATATGGAATCCATGTTCGAACGCACCGACGGAGGATTTAAGCGAATCAACTTCGGTGATAATCAATTCTCTTCAGAGCTAAATAATACCAAGAATATGTTCAAGGGTAATTCTGAATTGAAAGAAATTAAAACTAATAATGATCTTGACTTGACTTATGTCCATGAAAGTACGGGCATGTTCGATGGTACGATAAACTTAGTTGGTTCATATTACGATAATGGTTGTGTTTTTACGGAATATAACATCTTAAAAACTGATGGTTCTATGGCGAAAACCGTTATCGGTTACTTCCATCGTACTTATGGCGATAATCGAGAATGTGTCCGTATCGAGCCTGGACAACCTTCATCTGGTCCATAGTCAAAAAATAAGAAAAAATATCAAAGAGAGCCCAGTGCTCTCTTTTTTTCTTCTTGAAATTATGGTAAAATATCCTGAAAGTCTAAAAAACTATTAATTAATAAGGAAATTCATGGCAGAAGCTACACATGATTTATCAAAATTGCGCAATATTGGTATTATTGCACATATTGATGCAGGCAAGACCACGACTTCAGAGGCTATCCTCTACCGTACTGGCTTGAAGCACAAAATCGACCTCGTCAAGGGTGACACCGGTGGTGCTACTACTGACTGGATGGAACAGGAAAAGGAACGTGGTATTACCATTACCTCCGCAGCTGTTACCGCCACTTGGAAAGGTCACAAAATTAACATTATCGATACTCCGGGTCACATCGACTTCACCGCCGAAGTAGAACGCTCTCTTCGCGTGCTCGATGGTGCTGTCACCGTTTTCGATGGTAAGATGGGTGTCGAAGCTCAATCCGAAACTGTTTGGCGCCAAGCTACCAAGTATGGTGTGCCACGTCTCTGTTTCATTAACAAGATTAACCAAATCGGTGGTGACTTCTATAAGTCTCTCGACTCTATCCACAAGCGTCTTTCGAAGAATGCTTTTGCTATCCATCTTCCAATTGGTTTCGAAAAAGATATTTGTGGTGTCGTCGACCTTATCGATATGAAGGCCTATACCTACAAGGAATATGCTGACCACTCTTTGACCGTTGGCGAAATTCCTGCTGACATGCTCGACAAGGCTAAGAAAGCTCGTGCTCTTCTCGTGGAAGAAGCTGTAGCTGCTGATGAAGATTTGATGAATAAGTACTTCGCCGAAGGTGAAGAGGCTATCACTGAAGCTGAACTCAAGGCTGCGCTTCGTAAGCGTGTGCTTGACGGTGACTTCTTCCTCGTGACCGGTGGTGATGGTCGTGGTGTGATCGTCGAAAAAGTTCTCGACCTCTGTGTTGACTACCTCCCTTCACCTCTTGATCGTGATCTCGGTCAAACCGTTGGTACCGATCCGAAGACTGGTGATAAGGTTATCCGTAAGGCTTCTGTCACTGAACCTCTCACTGCTCTTGCATTCAAGATCGCTTCTGACCCATTCGTTGGTAAGCTCGTCTTCGTCCGTGTCTACTCTGGTGTTTTGAAATCTGGTTCTTACATCTTGAACGCTACTACCGGCAATAAGGAACGCGTCGGTCGTCTCGTCCGTATGTTTGCTGATAAGCGTGAAGAAATTTCTGAGGTTGCCGCTGGTGATATTGCCGCTATCGTCGGTCTCAAGGAAACCACCACTGGTACTACTCTTTGTGATCCAGCCCACCCAATTCACCTTGAATCTATCGAATTCCCAGAACCACCTGTTTCTATCGCCGTTGAACCTAAGACTAAGGCTGACCAAGAAAAAATGGGCCTCGGTCTCGCTAAGCTTGCTGAAGAAGACCCAACCTTCCGTGTTCACACTGATGAAGAAACTGGTCAAACCATTATTTCTGGTATGGGTGAGCTTCACCTCGAAATTATTATCGATCGTTTGAAGCGCGAACATAATGTGGAAGCTAATACTGGTGCTCCTCAGGTTGCCTACCGTGAAACTATTCGTGGTACCGCTGAAGCTCAAGGTAAGCACATTAAACAGTCCGGTGGTCGTGGTCAATACGGTGACGTTTGGATTAAGTTTGAGCCAAATGAGCCAGGTAAGGGCTTCGAATTCATCGATATGATTAAGGGTGGTGTGGTGCCTCAAGAATACCGCAAGCCAGTCCAACAAGGTGTGGAAGAAACCCTTAACGGTGGTGTGATTGCTGGCTACCCAGTCGTCGATATCAAGGCTACCCTTTACGATGGTTCTTACCACGATGTCGACTCTTCTGAACTCGCCTTCAAACTCGCTGGTAGCTTGGCTACTCGTGAAGGTATCAAGAAAGCTAAACCAGTGCTTCTTGAGCCATTCATGAAGCTTGAAGTTACCACTCCTGAAGAATTCATGGGTGATGTAATTGGTGATATTAACTCTCGCCGTGGCCGCATCGACGCTATGGAAGACATTCAAGGCGGTGCCAAGCTTATTACTGCTTTCGCCCCACTTGCTAACCTCTTCGGTTACACTTCTGATCTCCGCTCGATGAGCCAAGGTCGTGCTGCTTCTTCTATGGAGCTCGCACAATACGAGGAAGTACCACCTAACGTTGCTCAAGAAATCATTGAGAAACGCAATACTTCTAAGTAAGAGTAATCAATCTCTTAAAAATAACCTCTTCGGAGGTTATTTTTTTATTTAAAATTTTATTTGCGGTATCTGACAACTTGAAAAAATAGTGAGAATATTGTAGAATAATAAAGATACTTTTTATGCCAGATGGCTGTGTTGTACATTAATAAGGAGGTGGAAACTATGAAAGAAATTGAACCTAGCAAAACGTAAAGCAACTAAAACTACACTGAAACCTGGAGGTAAATTATGACTTCGAATGAATATAGTGCTATAGAAGGAATAGCCTTTTGTTCTGTTGCTCTTTTCTTTGTTGGAGTTTTTACATTTTTGTCTATGCTTTTTGGCCCTAGAAATCACAATGTGGCTACTAGAAATAACAAAGAACAGTCAATTCAAAGTGAAGCTAATCATGTGTATTCAAATTCTACCGGCGAAGGATATCGAGACTCAGCTACGCCAGATACAAAAAGTTTGAATTCAAGCATAGCTGAAACGCAAAGTCCGGAATCAAATGTGCCTGAGACTAAAAATTCAGATTTAAATACATCTGAAACAAGAGAACCAGAATCGTACGAAAAACCTAATACGAACCAAGAGATAGTCATTTATTTTTCTGGAGGTAAACTACGGATTGTAGGACAGGAGTAGTCGTCTTCAGTCTATCTATACGTGGTTTGTATCTAATTCAGAAGGTCTTCCTATCATTTTGGAGGTAAAATATGAATTCAAAAAGAAATGATGTTTCAGATGAAGAGTGTTTAACTGCGGTTGTTTATTTTGCATCTGGTATTGCACTATTTATTCTATTCTGTATGAGTAGCTTACAATTAAACAGGAATAGATATTCTGAACAATCAATTCAGAGTGAAAAAGATCCGGTTATTAGAGAACAAAAAGAGTTAGACAGAAAGAAATCGGAGATCCTGAACCTAATTATTAGATTAAGTATGGCATCTATTGATCCCCCATATCTTTCCATTTTTCAAGTTTAAACCTATGATTAAAATGCTCAGCATAGTGAGTATTTTTCTACATCAAAAAAGCCCCGCATTTCTGCGAGGCTCTTTTTTGGAGATTAATTTCGTCTTACGACTACATTTGCATCGATATCCTTAAACAAATCATCGCGATTAAGATTAGACTCGTGTCCAACCAGAGCATTGGTGCGCTCCACTACTCGCTTGATCAAATCCACCGAATCTTCACGTATATAATACAATGCACGATATTGATCCTTAGACGGGTCATAGTTAGGATTATTCTCGATAAAACGCTTCAGCTGCATCTCTGCATAGAAGGTAGAAAGTTCTGGCGAAAGCAATAAAACATTACCATCATTAGAAAAATAGGATCCGCCCTGATGATCGACGTCTGTAAGTTTCATCTTATGCATTACATGATAGAAATCTTCTGGTCTCGCATCGGTTCTTCCGTAGCCGGAATTTGGGAAAAGGCGGTCATCTTTCACGTAGTAAACTTCAATACCATTTACACCAATACCGTAAAATAGTCCGCTTATATGTCGGCGTGAATCAATGCGGTAGGGTACCAGACGTTTCTCGAAATCTGCCATGTTGCCAAGATCGTTTATTTGCTTGCCGTCCACTCCATAATTAGCATCAAACCGAATCATTAATTTTGGATTCGCTTCACAAATAAAGGTATAGACGTCCAGTGCCGGGAAACTGTCTGCCAATCTGAGATTAAAACCGTTATCTCTCATATAACCAACCAGGTCGAACTCGCCAAATCTCGTGTAAGTCTTTGGGTTATTTTTCTGGTGGGTCGGGAGTGACTCAGAGGCTTCTTGTTTAATACGCCTCAACATATACTCCGCCGTAAAAGAAATGGTATCCGGTTCATCTGGTTCAATCGGCTCCATCGGATCGAGCTTCGTAGTATGAAATTCATCTACTAAATTCTGCACCAGGAACTGCGTATAATTAATTCCGTCAGCTCCGGTAAAGTTTGGCGTGCGGCCATTCAGATAGGGGTCCAAGAATCCTGCATCGGTACCGTCCTTGATATAAGTCGGGATATTCCGATAGTGATAATAGCTATTCTCTCCGGCATCGGTATTTACCTCGAGCACCGAATTTCCTCTGATACTCTGAGTTAAATGCTTCGGGAAGAGAATTACGTTACTTGGCACCATAAAATCCGAAATGTAACTGCCAGATTGTGATTCGAGTCGGTCTCTCAGGTCTTCCACTGCTCTGATATTAAATTCAGAAACCATTTGGAATGTTCCTGGGTGCGACCTACTTGGATCGGAATCTTTTAGCGGTGCCAAGCCATAATCATTTCTGGCTGCTCGTCTAGCTTCTAATACGTCAGGCGTGGCATCCCTAATCGGTCCGGCTACTTCGCCGCCACCGAATTCGGAAGCATCCACCGCTGCCGTCAGCTGCGCATCCATCTCATATGGATTATCGGTTTCTTCTTCGTGCTTCACTTCCGCCTTCGCGGTCGTTTCTACTTCGGAAGTCTCCGGTACTACGGTTTTACTCTGGGCGTTGCAAGCAACTAAACCGAGAGCGAGTGACAAAAACAGGAATTGTTTCTTCATCATGCACCTCCATTTTAATGTGCGTAGGGTAAAAGTAGCCTAAAAGTTAGCTATATTCTACAATTTTTTCACAAAAAAGTCAATTTTAACATAATTG
>CAUUCV010000019.1:0-9162 GCA_963543745.1 uncultured Candidatus Saccharibacteria bacterium
ACCATTCCTTGGAGATCTGCATGAACTGCTCTTGATAAATCAAAATACCGTAGGTGGATTTTAAAGCATTCTCGAGACCAGGGTGGAGATAAGTGATCGGTTCTTCCCCGTGCTTACGACGAATAAAGGAATCAATAAACTGCATTGGGCCTGGGCGATAAAGGGCCACCATAGCGATAATATCTTCGAAGCTACTGGCGCGAAGGTCTTTCAAGTAGCGCTTCATACCGGCAGATTCCAGCTGGAAGACACCGGTGGTTTCGGCGCGTTGTAAAAGTTCATAAGATTTTTGATCATCGAGCGGAATACTATAGAGATCGACGTCATCGTGATACACCTTGCGAATCATACGCAAGGCATTATTAATCACGGAAAGGTTGGAAAGGCCCAAAAAGTCCATCTTAAGAAGACCTAATTCCTCGACCTGAGTCGAAGGGTACTGGGTGGCCAGTGGGCCCTTGGCGGAAACTTCGAGTGGCAAGAATTTAACCAATTCATCAGGCGCAATCACCACACCACAGGCGTGAACACCGTGGGAACGAATGGTACCCTCGAGCTTAGAAGCATAATCAATTACACGCTTAGCGACCGGATTATGTTCGTATTCGTGCTTGAGATCGGGAGCGGTCTTAATAGCGTCGGTTAATTTGACATGGTGTCCCATCACCGGGTCTGGCACGAGTTTGGCAATACGGTCAGCTTCCGCATACGGAACTTCGAGCACGCGTGCCACATCACGCACGGCGTTTTTGGCCATCATTTTACCAAAAGTCACAATGTTTGCCACGCGACCTTTACCGTATTTTTCCGTACAATATTCAATCACCTCGTCGCGACGGGTATCCTGAATATCGGTATCGATATCCGGCATGGAGACACGGTCCGGATTCAAGAAGCGCTCGAAGAGAAGACCGTACTTCATCGGATCTAGCTCGGTAATACGTAGAGCATAAGCCAGAATGGAACCAGCAGCCGAACCACGGCCTGGGCCATAAATAATACGCTTGGTCTTACCCCACATGATGAAGTCTTGCACGATTAAGAAATAACCATTATATCCCATACGGTCGACGACGCTTAATTCATAATCGATACGTTCAAGAATTTCTGGAGATAATAATTTTCGGCATTCTTCGACCGACCAATCTTGCACCTCTTCCTGAGTTTTACCACCATAGCGAAAAGCTAAGCCACGAAAAACCAATTTATCAAGATAAGTTTTATCGGTCTCACCTTCTGGTACGGGAAACTTCGGAATCAAAATACGTCCGAGCTTCATGTCGACATTGCAGCGCTCGGCGATCTTGCGAGAGTTTTTAATGGCGTCAGGGTAATCTTTGCCCCAACGATCAATAATTTCTTGTGGTGGAATGACATGAAGTTGAAAATCCTTCAAGGTCATACGGTTCTGGTCGGAAAGATTGGCCGCCGTACCAATACAGAGGAGAATTTCATGAGCGTCCTGGTCTTCGTGTTTGAGGTAGTGGCCATCACAGGTAACGACGAGCGGCAAACCGGTTTCCTTGGCGATTTGCTGTAAGCCTTGGTTGATGCGATCTTGCACTTCCCAGTGAGTCGGTGACTCTGGGTGGCCATGATCCTGCATCTCAAGATAAAAACGGTCTTTATAAACTTCTTTATACCAATCAACTAATTTTCTGGCGCCATCCATGTCGCCATTTTTTAGGCGCACCGAAATTTCCGAGCTAGCACAGCCCGAGAGACAGATAATTCCCTCGTTATATTTTTCCATGATTTCATGATCGATACGAGGTTTGTAATATTTACCGTTAATTTCTGCTTCGGTGGCGAGACGACAGAGGTTTTCAAACCCCTGATCATTCATAGCGAGCAAGGTGATGTGATAACGCACCTTATCATGCGCGGGATCCTTATCGGTGCGATTTCTAGCCGCCACATAGGCTTCGAGTCCGAGAATCGGTTTAATACCCGCAGATTGACCTTCCTTATAAAGCTCGATCAAGCTCGACATGGTGCCGTGATCAGTGACGGCCACAGCTTGCATGCCGGTTTCTTTGACATACTTAATGAGATCTGGAACCTTGGTCAGACCATCAAGAAGCGAATAATGCGTGTGATTATGCAGATGCACAAAATCCGCCGGAGCCAAGATATGGTCCGGTGAATCAATTTCTTCGCAAAACTTCAAAAAATCGTCGTTATTTGCCTCGGTAGATGGAGAGGCCTCTGCGGGCGCCGACATTTACTCCTCAGTGTCGTCGGTTAAATCAGAAACTGCATCTTCGACAGGCTCTACAACCTCGTCTTCGATTTCGGCAGCTTTCTTTGCAAATTTTTGCTTAAATTTTCCAAAATTAGTTTTCTGTTCGTGATAAATCTTGCCTAGATTCTCTTTTTGATCGTGGTAGATTTTGCCACCTTTGGCCTTAATTTCAGCACGAGTTTCTTTGCCAGACTTGGGAGCAGAAAGAACCCCAGCAATCGCACCAAGAGCCATACCAAATATAGCACCGAGAACAAAATGACCAGTAGATTTTTTCATATTCCTCCTTTTTGTTAATATATTTATATTATATTACTTTGTCGACTTTTTTGCAGTAGTCTTTTTCGCAGAAGTGCGAGGCTTAGATGGATTAACAAAACTCATCAGTTTTTTAGCCAGGATATCCTTCACCAAGCTCCTTGCAAGAGGTCCGACCGAGGTCATATCCTTGATATTATCTGCCACATCATCGGCTTTTTCGGCGATAGATTGGCCGGTTTGCACCATGATTTCAATCTCAGAGAGTAGGTGAATGAATTTAACCAAGAAAATAATTCCGACCACCAGAAAGACCAACAAAGTCATTGATAAAATAGCTACTAAAATCCATTCTGCTGTATTCATATAAACCTTTCTGCTAACTATTTTAGCATAAGTTGAATGAAATAAAAAATATAACTGGAGCTGCCAGTTATATTTTCTTAGTCTAGCGGATTACGGATTATGTCGTAATTTTAACAATTATCTTTGTGATGAGATTTAGATCTCGCGAATGAATTTCTTGATATCTTCACCAAAATCTTCGTACATGAAATTATAAGCCAGTGAAGCAAGGGCGTAATTCTTTGGATCACCAGTAGTCATCCAACGACCCTTAGTTTTTTCGACGTAGACGTTGCCAGTTTCAGCCATCTTAGTAATCGCATCGACTGTCCAGAGTTCATTATCGAGACCAATATTCTTTGGATCAAGGTGCTCAAAAACTTCTGGAGTCAAAAGATAGCGTCCATAAGAGGTAAGATTAGATGGAGTCTGTTCGATGGCTGGTTTTTCGATGATATTTTCGAGAGTTTGAAGTTCTGCGTCACGAAGTTTGATAATGCCGTATTTATTCAAAACTTCGCGTGGCATTTCTTGAGAAATAATGATAGCCTTAGCGTCTTCATGTTTCTTGTATGAATCAATCAAGGTTTTGATATCGGAATGACCGAAAACTACATCGTCAGAATAGGCGACCACGAAGGCCTCATCATCACGAATGTAAGGACGGGCGGAAGCGATTGGAGAACCATTACCGTATGGGTAGCTCTGGTCTTGCTCAATGACGGTGATTTTTGGAAAATCGAGAACACGTTGCACTGGAGCATAGCGATCAAGCTTGCCCTGAGAAGCGAGTTGCTTACGAATACGGTTAACCGAGTTATTAAAATAATCTTCGTAAATCCCCTTACCTTCTGGAGTGGCGACGATGATAATTTCCTTAATTCCAGCATCCACACATTCTTCAACTACAAGTTGCATGATTGGGCGATTGCCAAGTGGAAGCATGGCCTTAGGTACGGTTTTAGTAATTGGTAGATAGCGGCTAGCAAAGCCAGCGTCAGTAATAACAGCCTTGGTAGGTAACTTATATTTCATAATTTCTCCTTGAGTCTTAATTATACAAGATTGACGTGTAATAGTCAAAGATTACAGGGGTGAATGAACTTGCTAAATTAAAAATAGGGCACGTGGCCCTATTTAGGATGAGTTTTATTTTTTTGAAATTTTCTTGGCAGTTGGTTTTTTGGTTTTCTTAGTAGCGGATTTTTTAACTGACTTATTTGCAGTTTTTTCACCAAGATTTTTTGACTTATAGGCACGATCTGGTTTTACAGAAAGTTCTTTAATGGCGGCAATTTTCTTAGCATTCCTGATAGACTTAGCACGATATTCTTCGCGTTTTTCACGAAGTTCAGTTTCATATTCGTGTTTTTGTTCTTTATTGTGGATGGCATAAATCAGATTAGAGATACCAAAAATCATCATGTAGGAGCCAAAATATTTAATAAATGGCAGATTACCGAGATGCCCCGCATTTACAACCACGATGCCGATAATACAGCCGGAAATACCAGTGAGTACCCAAATAAAACGGTCTGTCAAATCATCCACGGAGCCGAGACCAATGAAAATCTCCAGAATACCGCGCGTAATGGTGTAGAGACCAATGATGGCGAGGTGCCAGATGGCGTTCTGATCCTTGGCAAAGAGCATGGTGAAAGCTGTGGCGATTTCTAGGACGGCCATGAGAAGTGAAAGACCCCAGGTTTCCTTCAAGTGGGTACGAGTGAGTAAGTTCAACATCTCGATAATACCGAGACCGAGCAAAACCGTACCCGCAATCACGATAATTGCCTCGAGACTATTAAGGTTAGTGAAGAGGGCGTACCAGCCGAAAAGAAGTGCCAACACACCCTGCAATGCGAAGATTAGCCAGTGGCTATCAATGTATTTTCGCTTGATTGACATATAATTTTCCTTGTTAATTCTTATGCTTATTTTAGCATAAAATAGAAAATAAAGCTGAGTTTACTGAAATATCACAAAAAACCTCGAATTCGTTTCATAAATTCGAGGGGATGTTTAATCAACTAAAAAATCCTAGACGTGGCGAACTTTACGGCGCAGAGTTTCGATAGGAAGAGTCTTAGTGTAGTAAGAGATTTTATCTAAAACAAGATCTCTAGCTTCGAGGTATTTCAATTCTTCTACACCAAAACCACGCTTAAAGACTGAGACACCATAGAAGCGATGCTTAGTGTCGTTTTCATCGACAATACCCCAGAAGTTGTAACGCTTAATGCCGCGCTTTCTGGCGTCGCGCATGGCTTCCATATGGAGAAGAGGGGCACCGGAATACTTAGTACCAAGTTCGGAGGAAACGCCATAATGATAAGATGCTTCATTGCCGTAGAAAATCATGAAGTTTTCTGCAAGGATTTCACCACCTAGCTTCGCGATATAAAGTACAGCCTCGTCATTTTTGGCAAATGCAGCAAACTGCTTGGTAAGAAAGTCCTCTGAAAAGGCATAAAAATCGTGGCGTTTAGCGGTTTGCAATTCAATTTGATAAAAATCATGAATCGCTTTCGGGTCGGAGGTTTTTTCGATGGTGATTTGATTTTTCTCGGCTTTACGAAGAGCGCGGCGCAGACGCTGACGCATGTTTTTAAGAATTTCTTCTTCCGAATTTTCTAGATTAAGGACGCCGGCAAACTCCACCGAAAGATACATCGGGGCCTTGCGGAAGCCGAGCTGTTGAAAAATTTTCGCATTTTCAGGAGTATTCTGAAGTTGAGGGCGTACGCGAACGAAAGTACATTTTAGTTTTTTAGCTTGCAGCTTCATGTCGTCGAAAATCAGTTTTTTAATTTCTTGGTTGGTCCAATCAAAAATCGGCCCACCAGCTACGGCAAGATGACGGCCACGCTTGGCCGGCTCGACTTCGCCAGCATAAACGCCGACGAGCTGGTTATTTTCGTCATAGATACCACGACGCACTATATCAAAACCTCGTGACTGGTAAAATTCGTAGAAATCCCAGGATTGCAAAAAGTTAGCATCCTGATGTGCGGTCACGAATTTATCCCACTCAGATTGATTTTCGACGGTTTTGACGGTGTATTTCATAGTTTCCTTTTTAATTTATAGATGACGTTTTTTGCGACGAGCGTCTTCGACTAGACGAATCAGACCGTAGTGAAGTTTTTTGACTGGAAGGTCATGAGCATGTAGGTAATCAAATTTTTCACCACCAAAGCCAGTCTTGAAGGTAGTGACGCCAGCGACTTTATGATTTTTTTGGCCGGCCGGAGCACTTCCCCAGAGATTATAACGAAGTTTGCCTTGCTTTTTTAGGTCTCTCATTACATACCATTGAAGTGCATAGGCGCCTGGGAATTTGTAATTTAATTCAGTGGAAGCCGCTTCAAAATAATCGCCTTCTAGCGCATCAGTTATCACTAAACCATAAGCCACCGGCTTGTTATCGAGCGTGGCACGATAAATTTGTAGATCAGAGCCAAAAGCCTTAGCATAGGCATTCAAATCCTTGCGGCGAGGCGGAATAAAACCTTGACGCTTGGCGGTTTCAGCCTGAATCTGATGGAATTCACGGAGAATTTCAGGGCCGTTAGATTTTTTCACCTTAAAATTCAATTTCTCCGAGCGGCGCACCTCGTAGCGAGTTTGGCGACGCATGTTTTTCAAAAGATCTTCTTCAGATTGGGTGAGGTCAACGAAAATAGTATTTTCGGCGTGAAGAAAATAGGAGGCAGAGAGCGACGGAAGTGACTCGATCAGCGCTCGATTTTCCGGAGTTTCCTCAAGATTTGGACGAAAACGCACGAAGACACAATTGTTTTGCTTAGCGTAGCGGTAAATTTCGGCCATGGCAAGCTCTAGTTCGTCACGATTCTGATAATCGAGAATCGGTCCGCACGGAATCTCGAGAAAACGACCGCGCTTAGCGTCTTTAATAATGGCTAGACAATAGGATTTTTCACTAAACATCAGGAAGATAGGCTTATGACCGATAGATTTGTTGACTTCATACCACTGTTTGGATTGCAGGAAATTAGTGTGTGGCAAAGCATAACGAAGTACATCGATTTGCTCTATTTCAGTTTCGGAAAGAGATTTTTTAGTAGTGAAGGGAGCGATTTTTTCACCTCGAGTATTGACTTCGTATTGATTAATAAGATGTCTAGCTTCGGCAAGCTCAAAAATATTGAGCCAATTTGGCAGATTGATTAGGTGATTGGCGGCAAAGACTGCATTCGGACAGGCTTTTTCATTAAAATTAGCCTGATTATAATATCTTTCTGGCGAAACTGGTGAGCTATACCAAATATCATCCATAATGAAGCCTGCGGCCGTGAGTTTTTTCAATAACTCCTCACGATTTTCCACAAAATAAAAACGACGAAGTGGAGTGCGGTGTTTAATTTTCTTTAGATCTCTCAGAGCCAGTTTAGCCTGCCAATGCGTGAGACGAATAGAATTGTCCAATTTAGCATCAGCCGACTTTTGGATTTGATGAGTCTTCAAAAGAAAGGCAGTATAGAGGCGGCCAAAATTAAGGCGCCCAATTTGCAAATGGAATAAAGCACGCGTAATGGCACCAAAAAGCGGATATAGACGAGTGCGGAAACGATCAGCAAGACTTGGTAGATTAGTTGGAACGGTGAAAGATTTTTTACGCTTATCAGTCTTACGAAGAAATAGCAAGCCACCAGAAATTAGATCGAGAGATTTCCCCTTACCAAAACTCATAATAACAGCGTCACCCACCATACCAGCTTCGCGACCATCCGGATAATCCATCCCGACACAGTGCGCAAGATCCTCGATCAGTGCGAGGTTATATTTTTTTGCGACAGATTCAATATTTACCATATCACATGGATAAGCTAAATTATTCTGTACAATCACCGCTTTAATTTCGGGATTTTTCGCGCAGGCTTTTTCGAGATTTTTAGCATCAAAATGAAGATTTTCGAGATTCACATCAAGGTAAACCGGCTCACAGCCAGCACTACGTACGGCCTCAACTACGGCAAAACAAGTCAAAGCTGTAATCGCAACCTTATCGCCTGGTTTAGTGAAATATTTAATAGCCTCAGAAAGTGCAGTACGTCCTGAACCATAGAGCGCGACGTTTTCCGCTTCCACTTGATAACGGTCGGCAATATAGGCTTTTAGCTTTTTCGAATCATGACTAAAACCGAAGGTGAATAATTGCCTAAGGGTTTTCTTCAAACCAAATTGACTAGCGTGAGCAATAAATTTCATTAGGCTAATACCTCATTGATGGCTTTGGCTAGACCTTTTGGATCATCGATATATGGAGCGTGACGCCATTTTTCGGAAGAGTAAAAAGTACTATTTTTGATTAGTTCGTGAAGTTTCTTACCTTGACGAAGCGGCGTAATTTGATCATTTTCACCCCAAAGAATCGAAGTTTTAACCTTGACACGAGATGGGTCGAGGTCCTTGTCGGATTCGTGCATATTAGCCAGAGTCTTCTTCATATTTTCAGGTGCATGAGCATAATCAGAGGCGCCGATAATTTTATGAAAAACCTTACGTAGTATTGGAATACGTTTAAGAATACCAAAAATTTTACTTAAAACATGTAGGATATTACGCTTGAATGATTTTTCATAAACACCAGCGCTATTTAGAAGAATTAAGTGATCGAGTTTCTTAGGATGCTTAACGGCGAGATTCATCAAAATGCGTCCGCCATTACTATGCCCGAGTACGACAGCCTGATCTGGCAATTCGCGCTTAGCCCAACGTACATAATCGTTTATTGTCCAAACTTTTTGACTTTGCTCGGTGAGTCCTGGAACATGAAGCATTTTTACTTCAATATTGTACTTATCTCGTAAGATTTCAATGGTTTTATCCCAAGGTTCCACAGTATAAGTCCAACCATGAATAATATATAAAGTTTTCATTAGTTAAGTCCCCTTTTTTCACGACGCTTCTCTGCGGCTTTTTCGCGGCGCGGCAAACGTTCGGCGTCTTTTGAATTTAATAATAATTTTTCAATAATCCATTCTAGATATTGACTACCCTTAAAGAGAATAGTTTCGCCATTTACGGCATTTTGTTGAATGAATTCGAGAGCTTTTTTCGGGTCATCGAAGGTATCAACCTTGATTCCCTGCTTCTTGAGAATTGGGTAGGTATATTCACGGGTACGCCGACCGATTAAAATTACTTGTTCGGGGTTAGACGCAATAATTGCATCGGCAAGTTTTTCATGTTCATGTTGCTCGATACTACCCTGCTCCACCATATCCCCGATTACCAACCATTTATGTTGGGTACGCATTGAGCGGTACATCTTAAGGATCGATTCCATG
>CAUUCV010000020.1:0-9078 GCA_963543745.1 uncultured Candidatus Saccharibacteria bacterium
GGAAGCGAGAGGATTAAAATTTCGCTTCGCGAAATCTTTCCGTTCCTCCTCGCTCAAAAAAATAAAAGTAAACTTTTATTTTTCACTCGCTTCGTCATCCGGTCTAACCTACGGTTCTCATCCTCTCGCAAATTAAAATAAAAAAAGACCTAAAGGCCTTCTTTATTTTAATGGCGGAAGCGAGAGGATTCGAACCTCCGAGACCTTTCGGCCCACACGATTTCGAGTCGTGCGCCTTCAACCACTCGGCCACGCTTCCACCTCTTATTTTAGCAAAAAATACTCTTAACTACAACAGATTACAAACCAATAAAAAATCGTTATTTCCTAATTCACCTTCTTTTAACCTAAAAAGCTTATTCATAAATTTTCCAACACGTCAAAATATTTCACACAAAAAAATCAGCTCCGAAAGGGAACTGATTTTCTCATAATTTCATTTGGTACACCCGACAGGATTCGAACCTACGACCTTTTGCTCCGCAAGCAAACGCTCTATCCAGCTGAGCTACGGGTGCATGTGTGAATACCACATAAAGTAATATTCACCTAGAAATTAAATGAGCATCGTATTACTACGACACTCATATTATAACATATTTCCTTTTTGATTTGTACCCCTGAAATTTAGATTTTTTAAATACGCAGTCTTTTAACTATTTTGTCTAATAAATCCAATTCCACCGGCTCCATTGGTAATTTCGCCCCAAACATATCAACAATCCCTTCACCCTTATTCTCCGGGAAGTAAATTGTTACCGCAGGCGATAAACGCTTTCTCGGTGTCAAAACAATCGCAAAATGCACATCGTCTTGTAAAATACCGAACGATTTAAATTCAGAAAACGCGTAAAACTTATCACCTTCCGTGAATCCTTTATCGGTTAGAGTATAGGAAATTTTTCTGGCTGGTCTCACCGCTAAAATCAACAGCGTCAAAGCCGACACAATCACTAAAGCCAAAAAAGTCCACCACTGCAAATAAAATGAAAGCAAGCTCAAAGCTAAGGTCACTGAAAATAACCCCACATACCACCCCGCTCCGTTATTATGTGAAATATATTCTTCACCTTCCCACTTTACAATTTTTTCGTCCATATTAGCACCTTTTAACTATTAACATTATAACATGTAATGGCGGAGAGTGGGAGATTCGCCTTCCAGGAGGAGTTCGAAAAAGTGCTTGCATTTTTGAGACGACGGCACAGAAGACAGAGAATCGCATTATTCTAAAAAGAATTTTTAGAATAATAAAAGACCCTTTCAAGGGTCTTTTCCAATCGACGTCATGTAATGGCGGAGAGTGGGAGATTCGAACTCCCGCTGCAGGTCTCCCCACACTAGCGATTTAGCAAACCGCCCCCTTCAGCCACTTGGGTAACTCTCCGTCTACCTCTATCTTATCATAAATTCACCACATCTCTAATAGTTTTTCCAAATATTCCTCAAATATCTCTATTAACCTTACTATTCGTTACTTTTTCACGTATCTGTGTTAAAATAATATTGTCGAATTTAACCGCGAGATTCTATATTTCATGAAAAAAATTACCAAAATTATTACACAAACTTTTACCGGACTTGGTGCTTTTGCTTGCCTCTTTTCTAGCCGTCTCTTAGCTTCTGCTACTAGTGTTCAAGAAGGTGCAAATGCTGCCCGTGCTGATGGAATGCCTGCCGAACTCATCGGCGATAACGGCGTTTTCAGCCGCATCACTAATACTGTTTTACTCATTGTCGGCCTCATCTCAGTTATTATGCTAGTTTACGGTGGTCTTCGCTACATTCTATCTGGTGGTGATTCTAAAAAGGTTACAGACGCCAAAAACACCATCCTTTATGCCATTATCGGCCTCATTATCTCAATGCTCGCTTACGCCATCGTTCATTTCGTCCTCAACTCCGTAATCGGTGTCGGTACCACCAACTAATTAACGTTCTTTCATTAATACTGCAGCCCACACAAGGTTAGCCTGCAGTATTTTTTTCGCCGCCACAAGGGAAGCACCCGTCGTCGTCACATCGTCCACCAATATATAAAGTGTACTCGTATCTAATTTAACTCCTTCACAAATTCCATACGCTTTCTCCGCCTGCTTCACGCGTTCTTTTTTTTCTTTACCCACCTGCACCGTCTTATTTTTTCTAACTAAAAGACTCTGATATTCCACACTTATTCCAAAATCGTCTAATCTTTTCTGTAAAAAAGTTTCCAGCTCAAAACATAATCTTAAAGTATGATCGAATCCTCTCTCCCGAATATGCTTTCGAATCGTCGGCAAGGGAACTAACACAATTTTTCGAATTTCTATTCTCTTAACTTCACCAAAAATCACCTCCCCTAGTTTCTCCGCCAAAAATTCTCCATAATCTCGCCTCCCTTTATATTTAAAATCTCTCACCAATCTTTCAAACCACCCCTCTTTCAATCCCGCTACCAATAATTTTTCAAACCCGTACATATCATTCATCACATAGCTTGGATTGGTTATGCTTATATATTTTTTACAACGGTCACAAAATATCCCGCCCTCTCTCTGGCATCGCACACATCTGTTTGGCAAAATCATCGCCAAAATAAATTTTTCTATTGTAATTTTTACACGATAAAGCTGTTTACTCTTGATTTTTACCATAACCACTCTTATAATAGTTAAGAACAATAGTTAATGTGGAGGAATACAAGCAATGGCTCGTACTAATGACGAAGACATGCTTATGGAAGATGAACTCGCGGCCGCTTTTCTGGATAATGATGGCCTAGATCCTGAACCAGTTTCAGCTCTAGAAGAACAACCGAGTCCACTTCCAGCAGAAGAAGATCCAGAGGCGTGGGAAGAAGAACCTGGTGATTTTCCAGGACAATTAGCAGTGGATGTATACGAAACTGCCGACAAGTTAGTTGTCAAAGCTCGCACCGCAGGCATCTCCAAAGGGGACCTCGATGTTACCATTTCTGACAATATCTTAACCATCTCCGGCGTCCTTAGCGGCGGTGAAGATGAACAAACCACTCGTTGGCACATCCAAGAGTGTTATTGGGGAGAATTTTCTCGTACAATCGCCCTTCCAGTCCAAGTTCGCGAAGACGAAGGTAGCGTAAAAGCAGAATTAAAAGACGGCGTGCTCACTATTTCTTTCGAGAAAGAAAAGACCGAAGCACCTATTCGCATCCCAATCGCATAACTCATTGTCTAAAAATAAATATACCGTGAATTCGGTATATTTTTTCGAATTCACTAATTTCACTATATGCCGTTTCTCAAATACCGCAAGCATGAGGGAATTAAATATCAATTAAATCTAGCCAAAAATCTAAACTCAAAAAATCACCCGCCAATCAAAGTACAAAAAAGACCTCTGATATTGAGGTCTTTTTTAGGGATTTATCTTAAATTTTTATTCCACTATTCATTACAAAGTTTACAATTGCGTAAGCCAACATCACTAAGATTACACCGATAATCGAATAGGTAACTACATCTTTTCCGCGTTTGATTTTCGCTGGATCACCCTGGGCAGTGAGTAGCATGAATCCACCATAGATTATCATACCTACCGCCAGAAAACCCATCACTGAAGCAAACACATTAATCAACATGCTTACATTCGACATTAAAGATTTATCGCCTTCAGTTTTTTCTACGTTACACTCTGAAAGTGCCGATACGGATTCACCTTCGCGTACCGTTTTGTCTGGGCAAGTAAAAGCTGAAACTGGTTTCACTAAACTAGCAAACACCAGACAAGTAATAAATAGTAGGGAATAGATGATGTTTCTTAAACTATTTTTAATCATGGCGCTGTGGTTGTGGTAGTACTATTTTGAGCTGCAGGCGCGCTCATTGTACTACTTAAAACAAAGTTAATAATTGACCAAGACAATAATGCAATTATCAAACCGATAATACCCCAAGTAATTGAATCCTTACCCTTCTTAATCTTACCCGGATCACCCTGAGCAGTCAGAAAGAGGAAACCACCATAAATCACCACCGCTACCGCAACCACACCAAGCACACCAAGCACAACATTTATAATCTTGCTCGTATCACTAATTAGGTCATCACCTTTATGTGCAGGATCAATGTTACAAGCCGCAATATTTGTTGCATCTTTATTTTTTGAACCTGGAGGGCAAATACCACTAGTTCCACCAGAACCAGAGCCACTAGAGCTATCAGCACTAGCGCTACCTGTCGCTGATTTTGGTGTCTTCGCAAATACCGAGCCGCTTAAAGCTCCACCCGCGAATAATCCAGCTAACATAAATACGGCTAGAAAATTTTTAAAACTTTTTTTCATTTACTCTTTTCTCTAAAATTAAATCTTAAAAATACCCCCTTAGGGGTATTTTATTAATTAACCCTTAAAAACGTTAGCAAGCACGAAGTTCACGATTGCGTAAGCAAGCATAGAAACCACAAGACCAATAATTCCGTAGAGAATAGTATCCTTAGCTTTCTTCACCTTACCTGGATCGCCCGCAGAAGTCGTATACTGCACACCACCGAAGATAATGAAAGCCACAGCCACAAAACCAATCACACCAATCACCACGTTAATAATAGTGTTAGCTTGTGCCATTAAATCATTCTGATTTGAACTACCTTTTAAACCACCACATTCAGTTAAGCTATTTCCAGTAGCGTCTTTACCATCAGGACACTTCACCTTACCAGCAAAAGTATTGACGGAGTTACCTAGAACTGCCACTACGCTCGTGCCACCCATTGCCAAAGCTTTTAGTTTATTCGAAATTTTCATATTATTCCTTTAATATTAATTTACCAAAATTATAACATATCTTCTAGAAAAACAGAAACATTTCTCTCTGGAATTAATCTGTAATTATTTCAAATTCTTCGTCACAAAAATCACAATACTATAAGCTAAGAATGCCACCACTAGCGCCACCACCGCATAAACTACCATATCTTTACCGCGCTTAATTTTCGCTGGATCAGATTGGGCCGTAATATAAGTAAAACCACCGTAAATAATCGAAAATACCGCGAGCATCCCGACTAGTGAAATCACTACATTCACCCCACTCTGTACAATTTCTACTACATCTTTATTTTTCCCGGTAGGCTCATCACAGCCCGCGATTTTCTTCACATCTTCATCTTCAATGTCATCACAAACCCCGTAAAAATTCTCACGCGAAGACTCCGCATATACATGATTAGAAAATACTAAGCTAAATAAAAACCCGAAGCACCCCACAAAGAGCATCAAACTCGTCACTATTTTTTTCATACCTTGCTTCATCTTTGATTCCTATTCTTAACTAATTTACTTATATTTAATTAATTCAATGCGGTTAAAGCAAAATTCGTCACTGCAGCAGCTAGCACCACAATTATCAAACCAATCACTGCAAAAACAATTGTATTTTTTGCCTTTGTCACCTTACCCACGTCCCCATGCGCTGTCGCAAAATTCACCGCCGCAAGCACGATATAAAATACCGCCACTAGACCGATTAAAGCATAAATATAATTCAAAATCGTGGTTAGCGTAAAATTACCTTCTTTATTTGGTAATCTATTTAAACCTTCATTTAGGGAATCGATATTTTCCAAATCTACTGTTGCAAAGTATTTCATTTCTCTCCTTAGGTTGCACTAATAATTACACTAATAATCGTATTTGTAATCACCGAAGCGAAAATCGTCAAAATTAAACCAATCACCGCCCCCTGAATAATATTCTTACCCTTCGCCGCCTTGTTTGGGTCACCCTCACTCATGACGTAAGAAAGACCACCATAAATAATAAACCCAGTTGCGGTTAGGCCTGCCACCAGAGAAATATCATAAATAATATTCATTACCACTACCCAAACAAAAGGCGCCCAGTTCGTCGTACCACTATCTGAGGTAGCTGGCTTGCCAATCACACATTTATCATTATCATCACGCGTAGCTAGACCCTTATACCAAGGACGAAATCCCAAGAAAACGTTCGCTTCGCAGCTTTCATCTACGTCACCGTCAATCACTGCACCTACCTGAGTCAAAACTTGTTGACCTGAAACCCCTAAATCATTCAAGCTTAAGGCACTCACAGAATCACTTGTCGTAAGTCCTAAAAATCCGGCTAATACCAGAGAAAAAACCCCTAAATTCTTCAAAAATTTTACACCTAGCTGTCGATTGACCTTTTTCATACATATATTATATCATGAGTATAGATTTTTCTGCTTTTTATTATTCGGTCGTTTCAGTGGTCAATATTGACGGCATTACCGTTATGTGATATAATAATAAGCATTAATTGAGTTATTTTTTATGAATAAGGGAATCAACCATAGAGGAAAATTCAGCACGGCAATTTTTGTCTTGTTTTTTACTCTATTTTCTCTTCTTTCTCCTCTAACTACCTTAAATACTTACGCAGCCCCAAATAACTCAAATAATTCTTCTAACTCATCTGAAAATTCTTCCCGAGAAACTACTAATTCTGAAAACAACGATTCCGACGAAACCGATTCTGAAAAAGCTGAAACTCAAAATCAAAATCAAACTCAAAATCAGAACCAAACCAATACCACTAATAACTCTGAGGGAACTACTAATTCCGAAAATCCAGATTCCAAAGAGCAAAACGGACTCAGCTGTTCCGAACAAATTGGTATTCTCTCCTTCATTATTTGTCCGACCACCGGTCTCCTCGCGAAGGGAATCGACGCGCTTTATTCTACTATCGAAAATTTCCTTGTTATTAAGCCAATTACCACCGATAATAAATCCCCGATTTACATCATCTGGTCTTATGTTCGCAATATCGCTAATATTATTTTCATTATCTTCTTACTTTTGATTGTTTACTCTCAGGTTACTGGCCTGGGTTTTTCTAATTACAATATCAAGAAGATGTTACCAAAGCTCATCATTGCCGCTATTTTGGTTAACTTTAGCTATCTGATTTGTCAGGTTCTCGTCGATGTCAGTAATATTATTGGCAACGCCCTCAAATCTTTCCTTGAAGGCATCGCCACCACTGCTATTCAAAGCCAACATCCCGAAGCCAAGCTCGACGAACCTCTCAATCTCTATGATATTTTCCTTGCTATCGCCGGTGGTACTTCACTCACCATTCTGGGTGGCGTCGGTATCGCCACTGCTGTTGCTGCCTCTGGTGGTTTACTTAGCGCCCTCTTTACACTCATCCCAATCGTCCTCGCTGGTTTTATCGCCGTCGTTATCGGTCTCATTACTATTTCACTTCGCCAATCCGTGGTCATCCTACTCACTATTACTTCACCACTCATCTTTGCACTCTACGTCTTGCCAAATACCCATAAGTATTACCTAAAGTGGAAATCAATTTTTGCTCAAATGCTAGTCTTCTTCCCAGCCTTTAGCTTCCTTTTTGGTGTTTCCAAGGTTCTCGGCTACCTCTTTATTTTTAGCTCTGAGACCCCCTTTGGTGTAATTATTGGTATTGCCGTCCAAGTCTTACCAATTATGTTTGCCGTCAAAATGCTCAGTATGTCCAAATCTGTTCTTGGTGACGTTAACCAGGCGCTTAGTGGTATTGGTAGTAAACTTAATAACTCCGTATCCAAAGAATTTTCTACCGCTGCCAATCTCGCTCGTACCAACTACCAAAAACGTGCCCTCGAGGGTAAAGGTGGCGCTCTTCGTCCAGACATGACTATTAGTCGTATTGCTATGCAAAATCAAGCCTTCCGCGAACATAGAGCAAAGCGTAATGAAGAAGATCAAAAACTCTTACTAACTGAGCAACTTTTGGCCCGCCAAAATAACACGCCAATTATTGGCTATCACAAAAACGGCAAACCAATTTACTCCAAAGCCGACCCAATCAAAAAAAACTCCGAAATGTTGGACGAATATCGCCACCGTGAACTTAAATACCGTACTGAAAACGCTAATAAACGTGTTGAAAATTTCATGAGCAACATGGGCGACTATATCGATAAGCATGGCTACCAAAACAGGGAATTAAAAGATCTCGCCAAGCGTCAGACCCAAAATTTCCTCGAGCAAAAGACTGTCGATCGCGAAATCCATAACAATGATATTGCTTCTGATAAATTCTACCTCAATAAGATGAAGGAAATTAACGAGAAGTATATTGACTCTCATTCTGAAAACAGTGCTAAACGTTTCAATCTCACCGAGGCTGAAATTGCTAAGAATGATAAAGAATATCAGAAATATATTGTACGCGCCGCTGGTACCAGTGCCTGGGATTATGATCCAGCTCTCAATATCAAAAATCCTAAGCATGTCATTGATGCTATCGATAATGTACTGGGTGACATTTCCGTCGATTATGACAGGGAATACCAGGCCAGTCTCAACCGCCGCACTACTTATTACAGTCGTATTCACTCCGGTGTACTTAATAACGACTTTAAGAAAGCCATTAATGACGCCGACTTCGAACGCGTGATTGCTACGATGCGTGTCATGGCTACTCGTGGTGACTACGATAAAGTTCTTGAAGGTATCATCGATCTTTCAGATAATGGCAAAATTATTGCTGGTACTGAAAACGCCAACGTTCTCTTCAAAGAATTAATGGCCTTCAAAGATGCCGACCCAGTCCTTGGTCGCTTTGGTAAGTTCGGTAATATTGAAACCGCTGCCTGGAGTACTGGTAAACGTCAAGATAATCGTATTACCTTCGAGCAGTTTGCTACTGGTAAACTTAAAGACCTCGATGGCGAGGAAAAGACTACTAAATTTAATCTTGCTCAAGCTCTCAAAGGTACTTCTCTCGTTAAAGCCGAACGTACCGTCTTCGGTGAAATTAATAACGTTTCTCAAAAATACGGTGTCGACCTCTTCGATGCTACACTTTCCAATGTCTCCAGTGCTGCTCTTAACTTCCAATCTGGTGGTGATCAAATGTACTCTCTCATTAATATGATTACCGGCCTTGATGCTGCCGACTGGAATAACGCCGATACTCGCGACGATAAGGTTCTCGAGCGCACTCAGGATCCTAAGAAGAGTAGTATTCTCGAAACTGGTCTCAAGAAAGCCACTACCTTCCTCTCCAAGCAGAAGGCTGCCAAGATTATTTCTAGGAAGTCTG
>CAUUCV010000021.1:0-8359 GCA_963543745.1 uncultured Candidatus Saccharibacteria bacterium
ACATACGACCAAAAAAGTATCCTAGATTTTTATAATCATAATTTCAAATATACTATTCTTCCTCCATTTAAGTTTTGATAAGGACGCCGTGGTGGGCGCAGAAAATATCACCTAGAAATTAAAGGAATTAAATTTAGCTTTAAGTATTGGATTGAGCTTGGCGGATCGAATTGGGCCTAAGTGGAGTAGGTTGGACTTGGCGAATTAGATGAGGCTTGGCGGGTCGATGGCGAAGCGAATTTCGGGATACTGGTCAAGCGACTCGATGAGGTGAGTGAGCGAGTCACGTTTTTTGGCTTTGACGATGATTTGCCAAGAATAGCCACTGGGGGTGTATTCATGAAAGGAGGGCGTAGGAGCGGAAAGATAAACGTCGGGGAATTTTTTGAGCGCACGATGGAGCTCCATGATCTTTTTAATAGCAAGATCTTCGGTTTTCTTAACAATAGAGATACGGAGTAGGTAGAAAAAGGGCGGTAAATGGGAAAGCTGACGTTTTTTAAGGAGGTAATCGGCAAACTTGGCGTAATCAAGAGATTTGGCGGCAAGAATGACCGGATGTTCGGGCTGAAAAGTTTGCAGGAAAACGTGATTAATATCGGTGTGACCACGTCCGACGCGGCCGATGACCTGGGTGATGAGCTGAAAAGTGCGTTCCTCGGCGGCGTAGTCGGGTAGGTTGAGGTTGGCGTCAGCTTGGACGATTCCGACGGTGTTTAATAAGGGTAAATCGAGGCCTTTGGCGATGGTTTGAGTGCCAATAATAATATCAACATCACCGTTTTTGACGGCTTCGAAATTTTGGATGAGCGAATCGGCGGTAGTATTGTCGGCGTCAAAGCGAGCGATGCGAGCAGATTTAAAGAGTTTTTTGAGTTCTGATTCGAGGAGTTTGGTGCCGAAACCTTTATGGATGAGGGAACCGTGATGGCAAACCGGACAGGTGGAAGGGGCCGGTTCATGATGGCCGCAAGTGTGGCAAATCAGCTGATAGGAGTCACTATGAAGAGTGAGAGGGAGTAAGCAGTTCGGGCAGAGTACTTGATAACCGCAGTGTTCACAGAGCGTGAGCGGGGCAGAGCCGCGACGATTATGAAAAAGCAGAGTTTGTTTGTGCTGCTTAAGATTATTTTCGATGTCTTGCAGTAGAGCGTCGGAAAAATAGCGGTTACGTGTGAAAAGGACGCGATCTTTAAGGTCGATAAGGCTAATTTTGGTTTGGCTGGTGATGGATTTAGCCTTTTCGGAGAGGGCAACGTAGGCGTGATTCTTTTGTGCTAGGAAATAATCCTCAACGCGTGGAGTGGCGGTGCCGAGGAGGCAATCAATTTTTAAGGTTTGAGCCATAAAACTAGCAAGACGGAGTGCATGGTAGCGTGGTGAAGTATCTTGATAGAAGCTAGGCTCATGGGCTTCATCGATAATAATAAGTCCAAGGTTTTTTAGGGGTGAAAAAAGAGCGGAACGTGGGCCAATTACGACGAAAGGAGTGGAACTATCAGCCTCGTGAATGCGTTGCCAGATAAGGTGACGTTCGGCTTCGGTGAGCTTGGAATGTAGGGAAATCACTTGAGTGCCAAAATGTTCCTGAAAACGACCAACTAATTGTGGGGTGAGGGAAATTTCAGGAACGAGAAGAATCACGGATTGGTTTGAGCTAAAAACTTGACTAGCGAGCTCGAGGTAGATATTGGTCTTACCGGAACCGGTGATGCCGTGAAGGAGTTTGGTGTGAGTTTTGATTTTGTGTAGTTCGGTGAGGGCTTGTTTTTGAGCGGAATTAAGGGGGATTTGTTTGCCAGTGGTGGCAGTAGTTATAGTGGAAGATTTTTTGCGGCGATTTTTCTCAATGCCGAGAGGGAGAAAAAGGTTGGCAGTTTTGGCGACTGGATTTAGGTAGTAAGAGGAGAGCCAGGCAAGACTTTTTAAGAGATGGTTTGGCAGGGGAATGGGGTGAACAATTTTATTAATCGATTTAATAACGAAATTTTGGTCGGTGGGAGCGGTGGTTTTTCGATAAATAATACCGAGAGCGGTTTTCTTGCCGAGAGGAATAGAAACAATGGTGCCTGGGGCGAGATTTTGGTCAAAAGAGTAGGTAAGGAGACCATCAGAAAAGAGAGGAGATTTTTTGAAAGTAGTGGTGGGAATTACCTCATAGTACATCAAGTATATTTTAGCATTTATGATATACTTTAAGAAAGGAAAGAGGTAAATGTTAGATGTTTTTATCACATCTCGGGTTCGCCGGAAAATTTTGGTAGTTTTTGCCAAATATCCGGATTTTAAAGTCCACGTTAGGGGACTGGCGAAGTTGATTCACGAAGATGCAGGTAATATTCAAAGGGAACTAAAGAGGCTGGAAAAGGCGAATTTTTTGGTGACTTCGAAAAAGGGTAACACGACTATTTATCAAACAAATAAACAATATCCAATCTTGAAAGAGTTGCAGACGATTGTAATTAAGAGTCAGCAAATGTCACCAAATCAAAAAGTAACGAAGACAATTCAATAATTTTTGAAGTATGTCGAAGATTTTTGAGGAAATTCTAGCGAAAAGAGGGGTGTCGGAGGAATTTTTGCGGCCAAAATATAACTTGGAGCACGCAAAAAAGTTGCCGGATATTGACGTGGCAGTGGCACGAATTAAGGCGGCAGTAAATCAGGGTGAGACAGTGCTAGTTTATGGCGACTACGACGTGGATGGGGTAACCGCGAGCACGATTATGTGCGAGGCGCTGAAACTAGCGGGAGTGAAGCGAGTGGAAGTGATGCTACCGGATCGTTTTATTGATGGTTATGGTATGAGCGAAAGATGCTTAGAGAAAGCTGTGGAACTTAGGGTAGGTTTGGTAGTGACGGTGGATTGCGGCAGTAATAACGCGGAAGTGATCAAAAAATTAGCTGAACACAAAATTGATACAATAGTGACCGACCATCATGAATTAATGAATGGTGTGCCAGAGCGAGCGTTTGCCGTGGTAAATCCGAAGCGATATGGAGAGGAAGAAGCCGATTTAGAAAGAAAAGAGCTCCGGGAAATTTGTGGGGCGGGAGTGGCTTTTATGGTGATGCAAGCCCTAGTGCTCGAGGGATTAATCCCGCAGAATCAAGAGAAATGGTTTCTTGATCTAGTTTTGATTGGGACGATTTGTGATTCGATGGTGATGAATCAGATTAATCGAGAACTGGCATATTTTGGTTTGATTATTTTGCAGAAAACTAAGCGAGTTGGACTCCTAGAATTGATGCGCGTGGCGGGTGTACAAAAAATTGACTCAGAGGCTATTGGTTTCCAAATTGGACCAAGACTAAATGCTGGTGGACGTATGGAGTCGGCGGAAATTTCGCTGAAACTTTTGATGTCGAAAGAGCGAGCGGAAGCGGCAATGTTGGCGGAGGAGCTTAATAGATTGAACGGGGAGAGGCGCACGGCACAGCGAGCGGCATTGGAAGAGATTTTGGTCGATGAGAAGCCGGTAATTGTGGCGGCTGGCAATTGGCATGAAGGAGTGCTAGGAATTATTGCAGGGAGGTTAGTAGAAAAATATCATAGACCAGCCTTCGTTTTGGGGGAAACAGAAGGGATTTATAAGGGGTCGGGACGATCGTTTGGAGATTTTAATTTAGCGGAAGCGATTAAGGCGGTGAATGAGACTTTGATTGGTGGAGGTGGACATGCGGCGGCTTGTGGAGTGAAATTAAAAAAAGAAGATTTAGGGCACTTTACAGAAGCAGTAAACCAATACTACCAGAGCTTGAATTTAATTGAACAAGAAAAATATCTGGAAGTAATGGAAGACATTGAAGTGGGTGATTTGGCGGCACTGGATGTGATTTTATATGAAGAAATGTCGGTGCTTCAGCCGTTCGGGCAAGGGAATGCGGAGCCAATTTTCGAGCTTTTGAATACAAAAATTAAGTTCGTAGAAACACTGGGTGCGGAGAAAAAACACTTGAAGTTTACTCTGGAAAAAGACGGAAATTTGTTCAAGGCTTTGGGGTTTAATGCGCGAGAAGAGTGGTTTAATTTGGATAAGGATGCCACTTATAATGCGCATATAAATTTAGTACTCAATGAGTGGCGAGGACGAAAAACCGTGGAAAGTCGGTTGCTGCAAATTAAAAAGAGCGATCCCAGTGATTAGATATTGAAAAATCTGCGGCTCTCTGGTATAATCCTGCTATATGTCAATAAAAGTAACTAGAAAAGACCAGGGTGAGGCTAACGAGAATATTATTCGTCGTTTTAATCGTAAGGTTTTACAGAGTGGAATCATGCCACTTGCAAAATCACAATTACGTTTCTCTAAGCCTATTTCCAAGAGAGAGCGTCGTCGTAAGGCAATTTTGCGTGAAATTCGCAAAGCAGAAAAAACCGAACGAATTAAACTTGGCTTAAAATAACTAAAAACCCTCGCAGATGAGGGTTTTTTGATGCTGGTTGGTGCTATACTTAAAATGATGAATATAATTTTTTTAGGCGGGCCGGGAAGCGGCAAAAGTACTTTAGGTAAAAGATTAGCGGAAGAGCTAGGCTGGGAATGGATTTCCGGTGGAGCGATTCTCAGAGAAAGTAAAGAGCCGTGGGTGCAAGAAAAATTAGCGACGGCGCAATTATTTGATGATCAGATGGTGTCGAATTTGATTTTTTCAAGATTGGAAACCGCGGAAAATGCAATTATTGACGGATATCCGAGGACGGCAAACCAAGTAGATATTTTGATGTCGAGGGGAATTAAAATTGATTACATGATAGAGGTGGATGTGCCAAAAGCCGAGGTGGAAAAACGTATCGCTTTAAGGGGACGCGAGCAAGATTCGCCGGAAATTTTTGAAGAACGCTGGAAAATTTACCAAGATAACAGAGGGAAAATTATTGCACCACTACTCGGAAGTGGGGTAGGATTTTTGGTGCTTGACGGGGTAGGGACGCCGGAGGAAGTCTACGAGAGGGCGCTTTCGATGATGAAAAACGAAGTAATAAAGAAATAAAGAAAGGCGCATAAGAATGATTATGGTTTACGGTCCGGCGGGGGCGGGAAAATCGACGCAGGGAAGAATGTTGGCGGCGGAACTGGGGCGAACTTGGCTTTCAGCAGGGCAATTGATTCGCGATTCGAAGCGTTTTGAAGAATATACTCAGACAGGGGCGATGATCCCAGAGGAACTTTTGGTGGCGCTTTTGACAGAGAATATGTACGAGGAGCTTAACTCTGGTAAAAATGTGGTATTCGATGGTCAGCCGGGAAGTGTCGAGCAGGTAGAAATGTTGGAGAAAACCGGAATTTTTCAGGAAGTTGAATTTGTGGTAGATATTCGCGTGGATGAAGAAGAGCTTTACCGTAGATTGAGTTTAAGGGGTCGGGAAGACGATAATTTAGCGGTTTGGCAGCGTAAAATCAATTATTACCGAGAAAAAAGTGTGCCGTTTTTAGCAAAAATGAAGGAAAAAGGTTTGAAAGTTTTTGAGGTGGATGGAAATGGCGACGAGGAGATGGTAAATCAGAGGATTTTGGCGCTGGTTGAGACGGAAAAATGTCAGAACTATTGGTGTAGGTTAAAAGTAAATTAGAAGTTTGGCGTTAGTTGACAGAAATATTAACAGGGGTAGAAAAGAGTAGTATAATATCAATTATGGATAAAGCAAAAATTGAAGCAATGCGCGAGGGTGGCAAGATTTTGGGGGAGATTTTGCGAGATTTGCGCGAATATGTCACGGTGGGAATGACCAAGCGCGAGCTGGATGTCTGGGTGAGGCAGCAGATTGTGGCGCGAGGGGCGACGGTTTCTTATGATGAATTAGAAGAGAAATTTCCGGGATCGATTTGCATTTCGGTGAATGACGAATTAGTGCATGGTGCGCCGAATACTGATTATGCGCTGGAAGATGGTGATAAGGTCTCTTTTGACCTAGTGATTGGCTATAAGGGCTATCACACTGATGCTGCATTTACGACAGTGGTAGGTAAGGCAAATCCGGCCGTGAAGCAGATGATTAAAACTACGGAAAAGGCGCTTTGGGCGGGAATTGAAACGGTGGCGCCAGGGGTGCATCTGGGGGATATTGGCTATGCGGTTGAAAAAGTGTTACGCGCAGGACATCTTGGGGTGATTGAAAATTATGTCGGTCACTTCATTGGAAAATCAATGCATATGGAACCAGAAGTGCCGAATTTCGGTAAACGTGGTAGGGGCTATGTCTTAAAGCCAGGTGATACGTTATGTATCGAACCGATGTCGTCTCTGGGAAAACCATATAATCATGTGGATCCAGAGAGTGGATGGAATGTGGTACTTTCGGATGGTTCGATTGGTTGTCACTGTGAGCATACGATTCTGGTGACAGAGGAGGGGTACGAGGTTTTAACTTTACCAAACTGTCCAAAAGAATAGTCTTGAAAATCTGGCGCGAGTCGTCAGATTTTTTGTTATAGACTGGAAAATGTTTATGTTATAATGAAAATATATGAACGAGCAAACACCAAAGTTTAGTTTTGGCATCGATATGGGGACGCAAAATATTCGCGAAGTGGTCCTCAGTGAGATGAATGGTCAGATTACCGTAGTGGGTAAGATTGAGTCACCACAAAATGGGGGGATGAGTAAAGGTGTGGTGACGAATTTACGCAATGCGGTACATGCGCTCGAGGCGGCTTCTATTGAAATCGATCGAATGATTGGGATGAATCTAGTAGACGCTTATCTTTCAATTAACGGTTCGAATGTCGGCACAGCGCCAACGCAGGGTGGTATTTCGATTACGGGTTCGGAAATTACCGAGGCAGACGTGGCACGTCTAAAGGAATTTGCGGTGTCGGGGATTGTGCCAGATAACCGTGAGCTACTCGATGTGATTCCAGTAGAATACGCGATTGCGGGTCAGGGTGGAATTAGAAATCCGATTGGCATGCGCGGTGTGAAACTTGAAATGCAAGCGAATGTAGTTTCGGCGCTTTTGCCAGTCTGTATGAACTTGAAAGAGGTAGCCGGAACCTTAAATATTAACGCTTTGAAATTGGTCCCAACGGCAGTAGCGGCGGGACGCGCAGTGCTACTCGAGAGTCAGAAGGAAAATGGTGTAGCAGTAGTCGAGATGGGCGCCGCGACGACGTCGGTGGCGATTTTCATGGAAGGTTTCTTGCAGTATTTTGGGGTGATTAATGTGGGGGCGAATCATATCACGAATGATATCGCGATTAGTCTAGCCGTGAGTACGGAAGTGGCCGAAGAAATCAAAATGAAATACGTGACGGCGGAACTAATTGATAATGATAAGCCGATGACAATGCGTTTTGGTGATGAATCGATTAGCTTCACGAAGACCATGGTGAATCGAATCGTGGAAGATCGTTTGATTGATATTTTTGAACACGTGAAGAAGGAAATCGCGATTGCGGGTTATGAAAAGAAATTGCCAGAAGGAGTAGTGCTGACAGGTGGGGGTGCAGAGATGCGTGGAATTGAACGCTTCGCAAGGGAACATATGGAAGTGGCGACACGGATTGGTTTGCCGCTAATGGATGTGACTCATATTGACAATGAGACCAAAAAACCTCGTTTTGCGGTGGCGATTGGTTTAGCTTTGATGATGAATGATGATATGCGCGAGCAAGAAACGCGTGTGGAAGAAAAGCCAATGAGCTTCTTCGGTAAATTATTTGGTGGTGGAAGATAAAAATCTCTTATTCTGGCTAGAAATGTGTTAATATAGAAGTAATCTATAGTTAAAAGTGAGGAATAAAGATGCCAGAAATAAAACCAACAGAGGTGGAAAGCAAAGCGACGATTAAAGTAATCGGTGTCGGTGGAGCTGGCGGTTCTGCGGTAAACCGCATGAAGGAAGTTGGACTTTCCGGTGTTGAGTTTATTGCGGTAAATACCGATGCCCAGGCTCTACATCACTCAAATGCAGACGTGAAAGTTCACATCGGCCAAGGTCTTGGCGCCGGTGGCGATCCTGAAAAGGGTCAAACTGCCGCGGAAGAAAGCCGTGATAATATCTGTGAAGCTATTAAGGATGCCGATATGGTGTTCATTACTTTGGGTGCTGGTGGTGGTACCGGTTCTGGTGCTGGTCCAGTAGTGGCTCAGGAGGCTAAAAAGCAAGATATTTTGACCGTTGGTGTGGTGACGAAGCCATTTACCTTTGAGGGCGCACAACGTAAAAAGAATGCAGATTTTGCAATTGAAAAATTGGCCAAGGAAGTCGATGCCTTGATTACGATTCCTAACGACCGTTTACTACAAACGATTGATCCACGTACCCCACTGCTCGAAACTTTTAAGATTGCAGATGATGTTTTGCGTCAGGGTGTACAGGGTATTTCTGAATTAATTACCGAACACGCGCTTATCA
>CAUUCV010000022.1:0-8123 GCA_963543745.1 uncultured Candidatus Saccharibacteria bacterium
ATTTTAATTATTTTTAGCGATTCCCTTTGTTGTGCAAGAAATACACTAACGCCGAAACGAAAGCTCCCCGCGTTACCATGCTACCTACTGCTGTAGTCGCTATCATTGTTGCAGTAATACTTTCTTCCGTCATATGACCCAAGCGACTATAAATAAATAGTGCAGCTTCATTATTCGTCACATCTGACGCATCCTCTTTTTCCGAGCTCTCGCAAAGTCGGGCATTTTTTAAGAATACTTTTTCCATTTTTTCACTTTTATCAAAACATATCGCTGGCACGTTATCCACCTCGACCCCTGTACGCATTGCAACCCTAATTTGACTCACACCCCAAACCGTCAAACCACCAAACACAAATCCTAAAATTAGTAATAGCACCGTATTACAAACCACAAAACGTTTCTTATTATTTTCTCTTCCCGCCATTTATACTCCTTACGGTTACTTTTCTTCATTATACTAAATTCCTCACAAAAAAAGATTGCGTTTTCGCAATCTTTTTAATTATTCCGCCTTAGTCTCCGTTTTTATTTCCTTCGGTACCACAATCTGGCTACGCAGATACTTCTGAAAATTCGTGTAATTATACAGCGACCCCTCCGAATAAGTTGACGCACCCGCTGGAATCACTACACTAGATAAGCCAATTCTTCCCGTACCAAATTGGTCAACCGTCGAAATCGGTTGAATTCCCCCTTCTAGTTTTGTACCAAAATCAATCAAAGTCCTCACCTCAGACATCACGATATTTGTTCTCAAATTATCCCCCAGGCCGTCAATAATACTCATTACTTGACCCGGATTCATCAAGATTCCGATACTACTCACCTTATTTTTAATCGCATTCATAATTCTCTGCTGATTAATCTCGCGGTCAAAATTACTCCTCGAAAGACCATAATCCCCTGGCGCACAGGCTGCATTGCGGGCTCTCGCCAATTTCATCGCGAGATCACCATTCATGTTGTAATACATACCTTTTTTCAAATCAATATTTTGGCACGAATCATGAATTCCATCCTCATCATCCGCATAAACATCCACATCAATCCCGCCAATTTTATCCACAATCATTTTTACCGCACTCCAGTCCGCCGCCACATAATAATGCATCGAAAGACCTGTCACTTCAGAAATTTTCTTTGCAAAATATAGTGATGCCGCATCCTTCGCATTACTCACGCTCATCGAATTCTTATATTCTTCTAATGCACAGAGATAGGTCGCGTTAATTTTTCCTCGATCTCCTACCGTACAGCTCATTGGCTCACTCCCCGCTACCGAATAGTTAACCCAAAGATCCCTTGGCACACTAAAAACTTTCGCCGTTTTATATTCCTGATTAATCGAAGCCACCAAAATCGAATCAGTTAATTCTTGACCACCATGGCCCTTCGCATCTTCCGAAGTACCAAAAATCAAAAAATTCGTCTGTCCATTTTCATCCTTCTTTAATTCTGAACTAATCAGAATATCCATCGGATTTCCCTTAAATACCGCCGTGGAATGTGAAAGTAACATATAAGCCAAAGTGATTGCCGTAATAATTAAGACTAAAATTACCGACAAAGCAATCATCACAATTTTCGCCCAAAGCGGCACTTTATTTTTGTCTACTTTTTTTGCCTTCGATTTTTGGGATTTTACAGTATTTTCCGTTTTTAGTTTTTTAGTTTCCGCTTCCGCTTTTTCTGAAATCGCTTCCGCTTTTTCTAATTTTGCTTCTGCTTTATCTGAAACCGATTCTGCTTTATCTAATTTCGCTTCCGCTTTTTCTGAAACCGCTTCCGCTTTTTTCAATTCCGCTTTTGCTATTTTTTCAGTTTCCTTTTTTGATGTCTCATTTAATTCAACTTCATTCAAAACCGCTTCTGCTTTTTCTACCGAATTTTTAACCTCAGAAAAATCCTTCACAGCCATTTGTTTCTTACTGTGATTATGATTTTTCTTTTGATTTACCCCACTTTTCTTCGACTTTTTTTTCTTTGCCATAAAAACCCGATAAATTTCTACATAATCATAACATATTTTTCTTTTTAGTTTATAATAAGACTAATGGCACAAGAGGTAAATAATCAACAAACATCCCCAAACAACTTGATTGAACTTCATGATATTAATCGTGTTTTCGGCATCGGCGAAGCGGAATCTTACGCTTTGCAAAATTTTTATTTGCAGGTCAAACCTGGCGAATTTATCATGATTATGGGTCCATCCGGTTGTGGTAAAACCACGTTACTTAATATTCTCGGTTTTCTCGATCACCCCACCTCTGGTCAATATTTCTTAAACCAAACTCCGACCTCTCATTTTAGCAGTCGTCGTCTCGCCAAACTTCGTTCCCAAAAAATTGGTATTATTTTCCAAGAATATAACCTCATTCCTACCCTCACCGTTCTCGAAAATGTCGCCCTACCCCTTATTTATGCCGGAGTTAGTCATACTAAGGCCATCATTAAAGCTTCCGAAACTCTAAAAAATTTTGATCTTCAAACTAAAGAATATTACTATCCATACCAACTTTCCGGTGGCCAAAAGCAACGCGTCGCCATCGCTCGCGCTCTGGTCGCCAATCCTGAAATTATTCTCGCCGATGAACCGACCGGCAGCCTCGATACCAAGAGTTCCGAAGCTGTTATGCAAGAACTTCATCGCGTTCATCAGGCCGGTAATACTATTATTATGGTCACCCACAACCCAGCCCTCACCAAGTACGCCACTCGTGTCCTCCATATGATTGACGGTTCGATCGATCGCGATTTCAAATTCGTCGCCGACCATAATCTCCCAGAACGTATCGATATTCATTTCAATTCCAAAACCTCTCGACCAGAAGCTCCTCAAGTTGTTAATATGGAAGCGCCTCGTATTACTAAACAAGAAACTCCTCGTGTTACTAAACCTGAAATACCTCGCGTTGTTAAACCAGAAGCTCCTCGCGTTGCACCAGAACCAAAATCTGAAACTCCTCGTCCCAAAATTACCCGTAGCCCAGAATCCACCGTTAATCCTTTTGAACCAAAATTCATTCCGAATACTCCCGAAAAACCTTCCGATAAACCCCTCTCTTACAATCTTGGCACCGTTTCCGAACTCCCAACTTCCGCTAAAAAACCAGCGCCTACTCCAGCCAAGGAATATTTCCCTCCGGCTAAACCTGAAACCGAAGTAGTCGAACCAGAGGCCACCGAGACTTTAGAAACTGAACCAGAAAAGGCTGAACGCGTTTCTCAAATTGCTACCATTACTCCAATCAAGCGTAATAAATCTAATTCCGCCCTCAAATTTAATCTTAATTTTAATAAAAAATCTAAGTCTCACACTAAAAAATCCACAAAAAAGAAAGGTCACAAATAATGTCATTGTTGCTTCGCACAAATTACGCCATCGCCCGCTCTTCTTTGAAGCGCCAAAAATTACGCACCTTTCTCACCTCTCTTGGTATCGCCATTGGTATTGCTAGTATCGTCTACACTTTTGGCATCATCGGTAGTTTTAAAAATCTTGTAAAATCCGAAACCAACGACGCACTCCTCGTACTTCAACAAAAGCCCGAGGAATCTACCGACATCACTTCCATCCTCACCGCCAAACCTCTCACTTCTTCCCCTTTTAATAAAGAAACCGTTGAACTCGTCCAAAAATCTATTAATACCACCGCCGCCGTTTCACCACTCGCACCTATCACCTGTAATCTCTCGGGCGATAATCTTGTCGCTAATGGCAATATTCTTGGCGTCAATGAATCAGCTCTCAAAATCCTCGGTCTCAAAATTAAAACCGGTTCTTTCCAAAGTGATGCTAGTCTCAAGACCATTGTGCTCGGTCACAACCTTTCCCTTCAACTTTTTGGCACCGCCGAAAGTATCGGTAAAACTGTCAATATTAAAGGCGAACGCTACATCGTTACCGGTGTCCTCGAAAATCAGGACAACCCTCGTAATTTTACTCGCTTTAATTTCAATCAAGTTGGTCTAGTTAATTTTGATCAGTTAGCCACTCTAAATCCTATTATCGAGAAAGTCCTCATCCAATTACCAGATCACACCACCATGCTTTCCATTAAAGATTCTCTGAATAAAAAACTTTCCGAAAATCCTAATCTCGCTGGCGCCTTCCAACTTGCTTCCGAAGAACAGATTTCCCACCCAGCTTCTTCTAATGTCAAACTTATCACTGTTCTGCTTTCCATTATTGCCATTATTTCTATCGTCGTTGGATCCATCAGCATCACTAGTATTATGATTGCCACAGTTACCGAACGCACTCACGAAATTGGCGTCCGAAAAGCCATCGGTGCCACACATTTTAATATTTTCTTGCAATTTATTTTCGAATCCATCCTCCTTAATCTCTCAGGTGCCGTACTCGGTTTCATTATCGGTTATGCCGCGCTTCTCGTTACCGCCTTCCTTACCGAATTTAAAATTTATTTCTCTCTAGAAATTCCTGCCATCGCCCTTGGCGTCGCCCTCTTCACTGGCTTTATTTCAGGCACCATCCCATCACTCAAAGCCGCCGGCAAAAACCCTATCGATTCCATCAAACAACCAAATCGCTAACCTCATCCACTCATTCACCTCAATTTCTCTCCGCCTCACCCATTTCTCCGTCCTAATCACTCCTCCGTTTCAACCATTCTCCCCTGTTCGTGGTATAATTTACTCATGAAAATTTTAGGGATCGAAACTTCTTGTGATGAAACTGCTGCCGCCATTGTCGAAAATGGCGATCAAATTTTGAGCAATGTCGTAGTTTCTCAAATTGATATCTTCGCCAGTTACGGTGGTGTGATTCCTGAAATCGCTGCCCGTTCTCATCTCGAAGCCATCCAGCCAGTCATCCATCGCGCTTTTACCGAAGCCGGTTTACAACCGAATGATTGGTCTAAGATTGATGCTATTGCCGTCACTCACACTCCAGGTCTGCTTGGCTCACTTCTCGTTGGTACACTTTCCGCTCGCACTATCAGTATTTTGCATCATATTCCATTTTACCCAGTACATCACCTCAAATCTCATATTTATGCCAACTGGCTCACCGAGAAACCTGAGTTCCCCCTCCTTGCTCTTGTCATTTCCGGCGGCCATACTCAAATCATCCGCATGAAACATCATAATCATTTCGAAATTATCGCCTCCACTCGTGACGACGCCGTCGGTGAATGCTTCGATAAAATCGCCAAAATTCTCGGCCTTCCTTATCCTGGTGGCCCTGCTATTTCCAAGCTCGCTAAATCTGGTAATCCTCATCGTTTTACTTTTCCTCACCCACTCGCCAATTCTCTCGATTTTTCTTTCTCCGGTCTCAAAACTGCCTTTCTACGCACTGTCCAAAATCTCGTCAATGTCCCAATTTCCTATCCTTCTTCCAAGCTCGCTGAATTACTCGACGAAACCACCAAGGCTGATCTTGCCGCCTCTTTCGATCAGGCCGTCACCGATATTCTCCTTGAAAAAATCACTGCCGCCATTAAACAAAATCCTGAAACCAAATCCCTCGTCATCGCTGGCGGCGTTTCTGCTAATCAAACTCTTCGTGAGGATGCCAAAAAACTTGAATCAAAATTTAAAAATCTCAAATGTTATTTCCCTCTGCCTAAATTCTCCGGCGATAACGCCGCCATGGTTGCCTCCGCCGCCTACTATGAAATTCTATCCGGCATCAAACCATCCGACCCCTACAAACTCAATATCCTTCCCCGTTCCGAAATTAAATAATCATAAAATTTCTGTTCTAATTTTAATTTCTAGGATATCTTTTTTCCTTTTTAACCCCTGTTTTATCTCTAAGGATCCCATCAAACCACAATATAATTTTAGATTTTTTCCACCATTTCGTTATTGTAAATATAAGCATATTTATATATAATTAACCATAATTAGTTTATTGGAGGTTTATTTGTGTTAAGACTTTTAGGTCTTAACCGAATTAATTTTTTGGTTAAGAGAAGTTTAGTTCTGCTTGCCCTACTTGGGTCGGTTTTTCTTATTTTTAATTCCCCAAGCAATGTTTATGCCGAGGATTCATCTGCTTCTCTTACAGTTACCGGGAATTTTAATATCGATCTCACCCCTCAAGGTACCGAACAAATCATGCTCCGCGCTTCCGGCATGCAAGCTACCGCTAAAACCACTAGCGTAGCAGGTTATTCCCTCTATGTGTCTGGTGGTGATGAAAATGGTAATTTCGTTAATGAAAAAGCTTCAAGCTCTATCCTTAAACCAATAAACGGTTCTGCTTACTACTCTTTTGCTGCCGACCAAATCAATATTTGGGGATTCTGTGGCCAATATTACGGTAGCACCACCCAGTGTGATTCTAACTACTTCCCAATCGGAAAACCGGGCGCTCCAACCCTCTTAAAGAAGTCCGACACTGCCACTCCTACGGATGGTTATACCTACAAAGCTAATCTTTTCGCTCGTGCCAACCAACAAATTGTCTCCGGAAAATATATTGGTGATATTACCTATTCTCTTGTAGTTAATGAAGAAATTAGCTCTACCTTAGTTACTGGTCGTGAATTTAATAAGTTACTCCGTGAAGCCGTCAACACTACGAATCCTGCCATTCTTAACGATCCTAAATCTGAACTTCCAGTTTATATCAACAGTTTAACTTTTGCAAAAGCTGAACCAACCAGTACTCCCAAAAAGACCGTCAAAATCTCTACTGAGAACTCCGAAGAACCAATCTATCTTACTGCCGTTCAATCTTCAACTAATAGCTACGCTTTAACCATCTGGTCCAATGTGCATCACATCTACACTAATGTCGACTCGTCTTATATGTTCTCTGGTCTAAATAGTGTGTCTACCGAATTATTTAATTATAATTGGCCGAACGATGGGCGAGTAAGTTTTTCGAAAACTAAAGATTTTTCTTATATGTTCTATAAATTGGGTAATGTGAATCAATCTGCATACTATGACATTAAATATTCATCCAATATGGTAAATTCAATTGCAAAAGCCAATCCAACCAATTTAGATTCCATGTTTGAATTGTCCAATCTTCAACCAAATATCAAAATTAATACTACGAGTCCAGTTTCCACTAATTCCATGTTTAAAAACAATGGTCAAAGAGCCTTTAGTAGCATAAGTCTTGAAGGTAATTTTCTTGAAAATAGCTCGGATATGACTTCCCTTTTTGAAGGTAGTCAAATTTCCCTCTCCTCTGCATATGCCGCATCTGAAAACTTTGGTAAATACACCACCTCTACTAATTCCATGTTTAAAAATTCAAGCACCACTATGATTGATTTTGGTAAGGCTAATTTTGTTAATCTCACTGATACTGAAAGTATGTTTGAAAATTATTCCAGAAACTACGTTCGTTTTTATATGCCGAAAAAAGCTAATAATTCTAAACTCAAAAAGATGCGAGCTATGTTTAAAAATATTCAAACCGACTCTGATACTACCATAGATCTTTCATCGTTTAACACTGAGGCGGTTACCGATATGAGCTATCTTATCGGTAACGATCAGACTCAGCGCTATAAATATAGTAGAGTTTCCAGTATTATTCTGGGTGATAATTTTATCACCAAAAATGTTACTAATATGGAAGGCATGTTCCGTAAAGTTTATGACGTTAGGACATTAAATTTAGGCGCAAACTTTGACACCAGCAAAGTCACTAATATGTTTGCGATGTTTGAAGGTGGCTATAATCTTCAAAATCTTATTCTCGGTGACAAATTTAAAACCGACGAAGTCACCAATATGAGTCGTATGTTTGCCGGTTGTTGGTATGTAAAAGATATTGATTTTTCAAAATTCAATACTAAAAATGTTACCGACATGAGTTACATGTTTAACGATGCTACTGCTTTTCGTAACTTTACTAACACCGCGAAATTTAATACTGAAAAAGTTACTGATATGAGTTACATGTTCTCCAATACGCGCTTTACTACTCTCGATCTTTCAGCCTTTAATACTAAAAATGTCACCAATATGGCCTACATGTTTGATCGTACCAGCAATAATGTCACAATTACCTATCCAGCAGTTTTTGACACCAGCAAAGTTACCGACATGAATCATATGTTCAATGAATCTTATATCAAGAATCTTCCTGCTGCAGGTTTTGATACTAGAAATGTGACAAA
>CAUUCV010000023.1:0-8065 GCA_963543745.1 uncultured Candidatus Saccharibacteria bacterium
GAGCAAAAGATCACCATCAACTTGAGTTTTGACATTATCAACATAGGCCGAAAGGCTGGACTGGTAGAGGGCAGAAGTATTTTTTGTATTAAGCCAGGCGGCCGCGACTAAAGTCAAAGCAAGACCTGAGCTAAGCTTCAAAAATTTATGATTCACAATATTTTCCCTAATTTCGTTTTATACTACATTTAGTTTAGCATAAATGGAATGGAAGAAAAGTCTTGAAAAATTTGAGAAATGTTATTCTTCGGGGTATTTTTCAACTTGAAAATCGGCGTCGATCATCCAATGACCACGCAAGCGAAAGGCTGGAATGGTGCCACGCATGGCTTTATTGGTGGCGGATTGGACACTCATTTGATTTTGCTTGGCCCAATCGGAGACAGAAATAATTTTCGGTGCAGTCAAACGCGTGATTCGACGGTAAAGAGCCTCGATGAGAAGTTTAGCAAAAAATTCTGATAATTGATCGAGTTTGTTGAGTTTTGAATATTCTTCTAGAGCTGGATAATATTCTTCATTTTTGGATTTATTAGGAATCAAAATAGGTGGCAGGTTAAGTAGGTCCAATTGTTCATTAATTAGAAGTCGTCCAATACGACCATTGCCATCGATAAACGGATGAATATTCTCAAATTCGGCATGAAAATAGACAATTTTATCGAGAAAATATTGGTCGTCTGACGCGTTATATTTTTTAACTAAATCCGACATAAAGCCATGAACAAATTGCGGATTCGCGCCGAGATGATTCCCCACGCGCACCCACTCTTTGTTGGTGCGAAATCGGCCGGCAGCATCGTCACGAATATTCTGCATTAAAATACTGTGAAGTTGAAGAATTAGTGGCACAGAAATTTCGGTTTCTGGATTGTCTAGGAGTAGCTCCATGGCTTTCGCTAAATTAGTAGCCTCGAAAATCTCACGGATTTGATGGTCGGTACGAATTTGGTGTCGAATCAGAATATCTTCCGTATCCTCGAGGGTAAGAGTGGAGTTTTCAATGGCGTTGGAATTATAAACCATCTCCGGAAGCTCAACAAGACTTAGCTCCCTAATTCCGGAAGCATAATTTGGCACCAAATCATGGTAACGTTCACTTAGAAAATCGAGTTTTTGCCGAAGAGAGTTACTAATCATAACCCTATTATAACAAAAACGTTTAAAATTGTCATTTTCGATGATTTTAAACGGTTATGGTTTCTGAGTGAAGTATCCTTTGGCGCCTGGGCGGTCGATGCGGAGGCCGTCTAAGTTAGCCTCATCTGGATTAGACCAAGACGAACCATTGCCGCCACGCAAGGCGAATCGTCGATGAAAAATATCCTTATTAGCGGTAGGATTACTTTGACTATAAGTCCTGGCAGCATTGATATCAAAATCTGCCGAGGCTAAGATTTTTTGCAATTCACAAACTTGACCATTATCACAGAGGAACATGCGGCTAAAATCTTTAACTTTCGGAGTAATAAAAGAGGAAAGGTCCAGAGTTTGGACATTAGACACGCTACCGAACATACCCGCCATCGATTCCACATTTTGAGTATTAAAATTCGACACGTTAATACTACTTGCACCACAACCATAAAACATGTCCGTCATGTTTACCACATTGTCAGTATTAAAATGACTGAGGTCGAGACTCGAGATTCTAGGAGTAAGAGTAAACATACTTTGCATATCCTTAACATTCTCTGTCCTAAAACTATGAATGTCTAGGTTATTTAGATTCGTCATACCATAGAACATGTAGGACATATCTGTAGCGGCTTGCGTATCAAAATTGGCTAGATTCAAATTTTGGATATTCGAAATTCCGAGGAACATACGTGAGAAATCTGTTACCTTGGAAGTGTCGAACCTCGAAACATCTAGGCTTTGTGCTTGTTTGAGATTATAAAACATACCACTCATATCTCGCACTTTTGGCGTGCGGAAGCTCGTAAGATTCAGAGCAAGTATGGGTAATCCACCACCAAACATATCACGCATAACCGTTACATTTTCAGTATTAAAACTTGTCACATTTAGATTAGTGAGGCTATGTAAATATTCGAACATACGTGCCATATTGGTCACATTAGAAGTATTAAAATTGGACAAATTTAGAGAGGTTAAATCCTTGCAATACTTAAACATCTGCGACATATCGGTGACGTCACCGGTGTCAAAATCTGCCAAATCAATATCTTTAACCTTCGTAAACCAAAGGAACATACTGGAAGAATCTGGTGCGAGGTGGATTTTTCCTACTTCAGAATAGTAATAAATAGTTTTCTCGGCAGCACTAAACCAGGACTTAATTTCATAGTCTGAATTATCTGGATCCGCAATATTAATTGCCGCCATCGATGTGTCTGGTGGCGTATTGCTGCGCTTAATGTGTTCAACATTATCTTTGTTTGTCAAATTACAATCTTGACCATAAATGGGATCGACATGGCAGGTTTGGTGAAGATCGAGAGCGCCGACACGCTTATTAAAATCCGGCCCGTTCGTCATCATAGCCCGCATTTGGTATGGATTAGAAACAAAAGATAAGATTAGTTTATTCTGGTAATTCCCTGATTCTAGATTATCCGCTAGCTTCATACCGATACTAAGCTGGTTCGACTCACTGCCGTTCGTCTTCCCTGCGGTTTGGAGAATTTGTGCTGGGCTAGATAGCGCTGGAATTGGAGCATAATTCGTGGAAGAGCCGAATTTGTAGCCCCAAGTATTATTGGATAGGCTGCTTAAAGATGAAACTGTATTAATTGACTCAATTTTCGCCCCTGTACTAGAACTAGCATTCGTTAGTGCCGTGTTTTCCGATTCGGCACTTAGTGTCGCGGTATAGCCCGTGCGATTATTCGTATTTACTGTGAAATTAAATGGAATTTCCGTGGTTTTATTAGTGGAGTTAATCACCTGATTGCCATTCACCTGCAGGTTCGCTTGACTTACTGAAGCCGATAATGTCGGAGTAAATAGAGCGAAGGTGTTGTTGCTAAGAATCAAATTCGAAAAAGAGATTAAGGCCAAAAACAAACCGAGGAATTTTATTTCCCACTTAAACCACCCCCCCCCGTGGAGTATTTTTGTATGCGATTTTTGGCCTTGCATATATTTATATTACCATAAACGGGATAAATTTTTATGGTTTTATGGTTTTTGAGTGAAGTAACCTGGAGCGCCAGGGCGGTCGATGCGGAGCCAGGTTTTATTGGCGGTGGATGGATTGGTGAGATATGAACCGTTACCGCCGCGGAGTTTTACCTGATTTCTAAATACATTATTAAATTCAGTACCAGCAGAAATGTTAAAATCTTGACTGACATATATTTTTTCCAATTTAGTTGCAAGTGGACGCGAGGAATCAAACATGTTGCTAAATTTATTCACCTTCGCAGTATTAAAATTACTCAAATCAAGTTCGGTAAGACTATTCACGTCTGTAAACATACCGCGCATATCTGTCACACTAACCGTAGAAAAACGTCCGCCGAGATTTATTGAGGATAAAGCAGTCATGCCGGCAAAAATATCTTGCATATTATGAACCTTGCTAGTATCGAGATGACTGAGGTCAAGATTTTCAAGCTTATTAGTACTATAAAACATACGATACATAGTTTCTACTTTACTGGTATTGAAGGACGAAATGTTGAGATTTTTTAACTCAAACATATAGCTAAACATGGATGCCATATTTGTCACATTACTCGTATCAAACTGTGAAAGATCTAGACTAACCAGCTTGCGATCATTGAAGAACATATTATACAGACTGTTTACCTTAGAAGTATTAAAATTGTGTCCAAGATTAAGGTTGGTGAGATTCAGCATGCCACTAAACATGCCCGACATACTGATACCTTCACTGGTATTAAAAGTCGAGACATCAAGCGAAGTGAAGTTTGAGCAGTAATTAAACATATTAGTAAAATCGGTAACTTTTCTGGTATCAAAACTCGAAAGATCAATTTCCTGCAACAGACCACAATTATTAAACATACTATTCATATTAACGACATTACTAGTCTGAAAATTAGGACTTAAAATAATCTTTTTTACCTTACTCATACCACTAAACATAGCACTAGTACTAATCACTTTCCTGGTGTCGAAATTCGAGAGATCAAGTTCATCGAGAAGGATACAATTTGCAAACATGCTGGCCATATTGGTGACGTTGTGGGTTTTAAATTTGTCACTGATTTTAAAATCGGTCAGCGAGCGAAGATTACCAAACATGGAAAGCATATTAGTAACCTTAGAGGTATCAAAATTACGAATATCGAGGCTAGTGAGTTTAGTAGCGCCACCAAACATGGTTTGCATATTGGTAACCTTAGAAGTATCAAAACTCGAGACGTTCAGGCTAGTAAGATTACCGCAATCCTTAAACATTTCCTGCATATTAACAACATTGGCAGTGTTAAAATTCCCTAAATCTAGTGACGTGATATTACTTGCGCCACTAAACATATTGCCCATATCTGTAACGTTCGAGGTATCAAAATTCGAGAGATTAAGATTTTGCAAAGAAGAATCTCCCATAAACATACGAGAAAAGCTTTTAACATTTTTAGTTTTAAAACTAGAAATATTGAGATTTTTTAGAGATGACATATAGGCAAACATATTAATCATCGAATTCACACGGGAAGTTTTAAAGTTAGAAAGATCTAGATTTACCACACTTCTGGCGTTATTAAACATAAAAGACATTTCCTTCACGTAACGTGTATCGAGGCCAGATAAGTCGATATCGGTAATATTAATGACGTTATTAAAAATCTGACGTGAGTCGTCATTCATATAGACACGGTCATTTTCGCAATAGTAGTAAACCGTCTTATCCGCCGGATCAAACCAAGCTAAAATTTCATAACTAGATTCATCAGAATCTTCGATATTAATAGTCTTCATGGCGGCCGTCGGCGCGGTCGGACTTCGTTTAAACCCTTTAATAGCATGCAAATTAGTGCCAGCAAGCATTGCACTACGAGCAATTTTCTGGTTTAAATCTGGTCCTCTTGTGAGCGTAGCGTTGGTACCGGCATTATTATTTGAAATAACCGAAATCATGAGGGTGTTTTTATAATTACCACTCAAAAGATCGGTGCCTAAATTCATGCCAATAGTAATATTCTTGACTTCATTGCCATCAGTTTTTTCTTCAGTGTCTAAAAGATTCGTCGGACTGGCGACTGAACCAATCGGGCGAAAATTAGTCTCGTCATCAATCTTATAACCCCAGGTCCGAGCAGGAAAATTACTTAGAGTATCAGCATGAGGAATTGAGTTAATCTTATCAGTAACAGCAGAATTCGGACTGACGAGTGAAGTGTTATTCGAATCAGTACTAACAATGATGCGGTAGCCACTTTTATCATTAGAATTGATGGTTAATTTAGTGGTCGCTTCCTGGATTTGTGTGTTGACCGAATGGTCATTACTACCGCGAAATACCGCTGATGATTGATTAAGGGCCGCCGACAGAGACGGCGTAAAGAGAGCGTAAGTTTTGGGAGCAAAAATCAAGTTCAAGCTAAAAATTGAGGCCGTTAGGGTAAAAAAGATGGCGAGACTTTTCAGCCATGAACGGGTGATTCGCAGTTTTTGATTTTTATCGCTCGTCATGTACCATAATTTTAACATAAAAGGAATGTATTTTGAACATCAAAATACCTAGCCGAAGCTAGGTATTTTTGAGTTTAGTTACATTTTGATTTCTGCATCGACACCAGCTGGCAAAGACAAGTTTTGAAGTGCATCAATGGTCTTTGGAGTAGCGTTGGTGATGTCGATTAGACGCTTGTGAATCTTCATTTCGAAAGCTTCACCACCGGTCTTATAAACGTGAGGTGATTTCACCACAGTAAAAGTACTGCGCTTAGTTGGTAGTGGGACTGGGCCAGAAACGGCGGCACCAGTACGGATAGCGGTATCGACGATTTGCTTAGCGCTTTGGTCGATTACACGATGGTCGTAGGCTTTGAGACGAATACGGATCTTCAAGCCTTCGTTTTTTGCGTCTGCCATGTTTTCCTTCTAATTCTATAACTTCAGATGCTTAAAGCGTCAATGAGTTTTTAGAATTCAATTAATAATAGTAGATTTATTTTACGATATAATCTAGGTTAAGTCAAGATAATAAAAAATATCCCCCGAGACGAGGGATATTTTTGGTCGAAACCGAGATTATTTAATAATCTTGGTAACAACACCAGAACCGACAGTACGGCCACCTTCGCGGATAGCGAAACGGTCGTTGTTGTTCATAGCGATAGCTGAAAGAAGCTTGACCTGGAAGGTAACAGTGTCACCAGGCATGACGATTTCTTTGTCAGCTGGAAGTTCGACTTCACCGGTAACATCGGTAGTACGGAAGTAGAATTGTGGCTTGTAACCCTTTGAGAATGGGGTGTGGCGGCCGCCTTCTTCTTTCTTCAAGATGTAAACCTGAGCTTCGAATTCAGTATGTGGGGTGATAGAACCTGGCTTAGCAATAACCTGACCACGTTCGATTTGTTCACGTTCGATACCACGGAGCAAGAGACCTGCGTTATCACCAGCTTCACCTTCGTTAAGAGTCTTGTGGAAGGCTTCGATACCAGTAACGACAGACTTTTGGGTTGGCTTCAAACCAACGATTTCAACTTCGTCGTTCAATTTGACAACACCTTGTTCGATACGACCAGTAGCAACGGTACCACGACCTTTGATAGAGAAGACATCTTCGATTGGCATCAAGAATGGTTTGTCAAGATCGTGTTCTGGAATGTCAAAGTATTCATCCATAGCTTTAACGAGATCCATAATGCGGTCTTCCATCTCAGTGTCGCCTTCAAGAGCCTTAAGAGCAGAACCCTTGATGATTGGAGCGTTGTCACCGTCGAAGCCGTACTTGTTCAAAAGTTCACGGACATCCATTTCAACGAGCTCAACGAGTTCTGGGTCAGCAAGATCCATCTTGTTGAGGAAGACGATGATTTTTGGTACGTTCACCTGGTGAGCGAGAAGTACGTGCTCACGGGTTTGTGGAAGTGGACCATCGTTAGCAGCAACTACGAGGATAGCACCATCGATTTGAGCAGCACCGGTAATCATGTTCTTGATGTAGTCGGCGTGGCCTGGCATATCTACGTGAGCGTAGTGACGCTTTTCTGATTCGTACTCTTGGTGAGAGGTAGCAATGGTAATACCACGAGCTTTTTCTTCTGGAGCGTTGTCGATCTGATCGTAAGCAACTGATTTGTTAACATCAGATGGGAGACGCTTCGCAAGTACGGTGGTAATAGCAGCAGTAAGAGTAGTCTTACCGTGGTCAACGTGACCCATAGTACCAACGTTAATGTGTGGCTTGGAACGGTCGAAATTTGCCATTCTTTATTATTCTCCTTTAATATTATTCTCCTTGGCACTAATATTAACCAGCCAAGAAGCTAGATATATCTATATATTAATAGATTTTACGGAATAAGTAAAGAGAGAAATCCAGAAAAAAGGCGCCAAATTGACGCCTTGACAGTTAGTTTTTCGATGTTGTAGTAAAATTAGCCCAGATGGGCTGGTGTGATTTTTAATTTAAATTTGCAGTTTTAATCTTCCGGTACGACTTTGACCAAATCATGGCGTTCACGATCCCATTCACAGCCACAGCCATAATCATCAAAATCAACTTCGTCGTCTGCGATTTTAGGGATTCTGTTCTTGGGGCTTCTATCAAACTGAAAATGATAGCAACCCTGGTCCATTTCTTCATCGATTCTAGCAATTCTTTCCGCTAGAAGTTTCTTACGTTCATGATAGATTATAGACACGAGTGCCGGAAGTAAGGTCAGCACAATCCAACTACAGATAAAAATATCAATCCGTAAAATCAGGATAATGCGAAAATAGTTCAGCACCAGACAGAATAGACCAGCCAAAAAGCACGACAACGTTACTAGTATTGCAAACATACAATTTCCCCCTTTTCTAAAGAACTTACTGATTTTTCCATTTTTTTGAAAAACTAACTTACATATTTTACCATATTTTGCAGCTTTTTGCCAGTAATTAATCCAATTATGTT
>CAUUCV010000024.1:0-7987 GCA_963543745.1 uncultured Candidatus Saccharibacteria bacterium
TCGATCATAATCCCCCACTGGCACTCCGTGACTTGGTGCCTCCGCCAACCTTACATTGCGTGGAATTGTCGTCTCGAACACCTTATCTCGGAAGTATTTTTTAATTTCCGCTAGCACCTGTACCGATAAAGAAGTCCGTTTATCATACATCGTCGCCAGCACCCCTAATAATTTCAAATTTGGGTTCATTGCCTTACGTACCAATTTCACGGAATCCATCAGCTGTGCCACTCCTTCTAGAGCATAAAACTCCGTCTGTACTGGCATCAAAAGGTAATCCGCCGCAATCATCCCATTCACCGTTAATAATGAAAGACTTGGTGGCAGGTCGATAATCACAAAATCATAATTATCACGTACTTCGTTAATCGCATTCTTCAGCTGAACAAATTTTTTACTCAGCTTAGTCATCTCGACTTCGGCATTAGCCAGCTGTGGCGTGGTCGGGGCTAAGTCCAAACCCTTAAATTTAGTGTTCAAAATTATTTCTAACAATCGCCTCTCGCCCAAAATCACTTCCGACATTGTATTTGAAAGTTCATTATTCAAATAATTTCGTTCAAACTGTACCTTATCGATACCCAGTCCCGACGTCGCATTTCCCTGCGGATCAAAATCAATTACTAAGACTTTTTGTTTTTCTTTCATCAAATAGTACGCCAAATTAATCGTGGTCGTCGTCTTACCGACCCCGCCTTTTTGATTTGTGATACAAATTACCTTCGCCATATCTATTTATATATTACCATAATATTCATAAGAATAATCATTATCGCGATAAAAAGCCCCAAAAAAGACCCCGTAGGGCCTTTTTCTTATTTGATTGAAGTAATTTCAATCACACTGTATTTTTGGCGGTGACCAGTTTCTTTGTGGACACGCTTCTTTGAGTGGTAGCGGATTACGCGGATCTTATCACCAGCGATTTTCTCTTCTACAACTTTAGCTGAAACCTTGACACCTTTGACTTCTGGCGTACCAACGAGGGTTTTATCGCCATCAATTACAAGTAAAGCACCAGTTTCGAGCTCTTTAGTTCCTTCCGGGAGGAGGTCCACCCGTAGGGTCTCACCCTCAGCTGCGATATATTGCTTACCGCCGATGAGTACAACTGCCTTTTTCATAATATTCCTTAATGTATTATTAACTTTGACTATTCTAGCATATTTATCTCTTTTTTTCAATAACTAAGCCAAAAAAAAGAACCCCGCTCTCATAGGGTTCTTTTTCGTACTTAATCGTCTACACGATTACATTAGATCGAAAGGGGCTCTTTATTCTTTATCTTCGTGTTGCTTTTCTAAAGCCTTAAGTTGCTTAGTCGAAGCAATGTAGTAAGCAGTACCGATACCAATCATGGCGGTCACCACCACTGCTAATACAGTTTCGGAAGCACCAGTGTGAGGGAGTTCCTTTGGTGTATTAGGAGTTTTTGGTTTATCTGCACAATCACGATGGACAGTCACCTTTACCTTACTATGAATCGTAGTGTCGAGCACCGCGATAGCTGAATTATTGTAAGTTACCGTGTCACCACATGGGAAGATTTTTTCGTCTTCAGAGAATTTTACTTTGTAAGTAATGAAAGCTTCTTCACCAGCATTGTAATCACCGATATTAAAACCATTTTTGAAGAGATTTTCCTTTTCAAAACCTGCTGAACGAGGAGTCTTCAAGAAAGTCGTACCAGGAACTGCAGTCATACCAGTACCGAGCAAGTCATAAGCAGAAACTCCGCGTTGAATTGTCGTACCAGTGTTTTTATAACGCAATTTAAAGTCAATGGTTTCACCTGGAGCTACCGTAATTTCCGTGCGGTAATCATTCATATTTTCTTTAGAAGCCATCTTTTCACCAGTAAAACCAGCTTTGTCGACCTTAATGCGGAAATTCACGTGACCAGCATATTCGTTACAGCCAGGAATCATTCCCCAATATCCCTTGCTGTATCCCAAGTAGGTGCCGCCATCTTTACCAAATAACGCATCATCATTTAACGTGGTACCGTTCAATGAACCGCTATTTGTTAATTTGGCAGAATTTGGCACATATCGTAAGGAAACTGTCTCCTTTGAGTTAAGATATGCAGTACTCCAAACCGACTTAGGTGTGGCGTTTGAGGAAGTAATGGTTCCTTTAATCAAAGCCGCTTCGCCAGGATTAAGACGATCAGTAATCTTGTTCATATATAGGCGGACATTCTCCGCAATACCACGACGATCACCTTCATTTAATTTCGCTGAAGCGTTGTTGTGATAATAGACAGACACTTCATACTCAGCTCCTGCCTCTACGGTAACGTTATTCACGAATGGATCATGAGTCCCCGCCTTGCGCACTCGCACAAAGTTCGTTTCATTACCAATCTCCGGATTATCCGTCATTGAGTTAAAGGTGACATGATCTGCTGGATTTTTCCAGGTGTAAGTTGACCTGGTAGGTCCCCAGGTAGCCTCTTCGGCGTGCACTGGGCCTTGAATTTGACCAAGGCTGAACGCACCTGCGACCACTGCCCCAATCACTGGAAAGATACGGCGCGCAGAACTACGCATATCTTCCCAAGTTTTTGTTTTTATGTTTATGTTCATCGATCTCCTTTCGATTAAGATCCTAAACTCATTTTAGACTATTTTTAGTTTTTGTACAATATATTTGTTCAATTTTTATTCTTCTCTAATGAGTAATTTTATTACTCACTTACCGAAGTTTCTACTGTACGAGTTTGACCAGATTCATGTGCAGTTGTGTTATCAGACTTTGCTGCAGACATTAAACCGTCCTTGTCTTCTGCAGTAGAAGTCTTATCTCCTGCCGAAACTGATCCTTCTGGGGTGGATTGTTCTGGACGAGTTTCCGGAGGCAATACTGAACGATTTTCTGCATCTGCTTGTTTTTCCGTAGCTACACCTTCTTGGTGGACAATTCCTTGACTGTTATCTTGGAAGGTCCAAGTGGTATTTGGATTAGAGTTTTGTTCAATACTCTCTTTCACCATTGCATCAAATTGTGCTTTATCGGTAACTTCGCTACCTGGAAGATTGGTCTGAACATTAAGATCATTCGTCCCTTCTCGATTAGTAAAGCCCGCTTCTTTTACGACTTCTCCTAATTTAATATCGTCCTCGTTAGCTGATGCCGTATTAGTTTTACCATCATTTACATTGGTTTCAGGAGTCTTTGGGTTCTCATTTGGTGTAGGTGCTGGTGGTGTCTCATTCTTTGGCTTAGGAGCTGAAGTTTCATTTTTCGGAGCCGGCTTATCATTATTTGTTTCAGTATTTTCCGGAGTATTTGTTGGCGTTACATCTACATGAGTCTTTTCTTGATTATAGTGAAGTACAGTGACATCCTTGACATCAAGAACATAACCATCTTGTCCAGTACATTCTTCAAGCACGATACAGTGACCAGACTCCATTTTTGCCATTCTCACATCGGCATTATCAGTAGCCTTAATTACACCAAGCTTTTTCATCATTTTTTCTTTGATGCCGCCGAGTTCATTCTTATTGAATATATCTTGACCATCTTTTTCACCGTATAGGTAGAAGACATCATGATCATGTACTACACCATTCATATCTCTTGCAATATTAATCTGGAAGTTACCATCACCACCAACCTGTGTTGCAAAACATGATTCATAAGGAGTTCCGGCCTTAAGTATACCAATCTTAGGGGTTGCACCATTCCAGAACTCAGCAAGGGCTTCATTCACTTCATGACGAATAGCCGCTCTTGATTCATCATCACCATTTTGAATCATATTAGTAATTTCATTTACATCTTCATATGAATCAATATCACCGAATACACCTAAGTTAGCACCAGTATTTGCAAGAATATGTGGGTTACGCAATGCTTCATTTAACATATTCATAGCCTCAAAGCCCATCGCTTCTTCAGAAGCGCCTTGTTCTTTCATTTCTTTCAATTTTGACATATCCATGTAGCCAAAATCGTTCAAATGACGGTTTGGATTTGTAAATTCAGGAGCACTTGTATCAACCTCGTCGCTAAGTTCAACGGTCTTTTCAACTCCATCGACTATCACGTTATAAGAAACAGCCTCATTCAATTTTTCACTATCATCAACATCGGTTTCGCTATCGTCGTCGTATTCCGCCAGAGCTTCCTCTACATTACCATCAGAGTCGCCATTATTATCCATGCTTTTTTCAACGGCAGTATTCTGATTGGTATTAAATTTATTACCGCCGAACGCCGCAGCAGCAACGAGCGCAGCAATACCGGCACCTAGTAAGAATTTCTTAATACCCTCACCGTGTTTCTTGATCTTCTCAACTACACTAGCGACGAGACCTTTTTTCTTTTCTTTCTCTAAGTCTTTTGACTCATCCTTTGATTCACTCTCAGCACCATCTCCCGGCTTATCGCCCTCGACATCTGGATTAGTTAATTGATTCTCCTTCTTTACTCCTTCACCAGGAATAATTGCTGGAGGAAAATCCACAGTCTGCTTTGGCTCATTATCGACAGTATCAGCACCAGTAGCAGCTTCTACATTCGTCATACCAGCAGCCACTTCACCCATCTTATCCTTTACGGTTGGCTCAAATTTTTCAATTGTATCTTCGCCAGTCAGCACATTAAACTTGCTAAGGAATGACCCCTCTACCCCGCTCATTTGTTCGCCCTTTTGAATCTTTTTATATTGATTCTGTGCGAAATCAAAAGCAATTTCCTTCTTATCGGCATTCTTAATCTCATTCATCTTAGCTTCAGCTGCCGCAGATGCCCCCCAAGCCGCATCAATCTTTTGATAATCTTCAAAAGTTAATTTTCTGCCACCAGCTTTCAATTCACGAGTCAGCTTAATTGCTTCTTCATCAAGCTTGTTGAATTTTTCAGTAGCGGCATCGAGAGCTTCATTTGTGTTTTTCTTATCTTCCGCTGAAAAAGCTTTCGACAAAAATTCTCTCTCTGCCAGGTTAGCTTGCATTTTATAAACTTTTTCCTTAAAGCGAAAGTCATTAACGCCAAGATCAGCATCATTGCCTCTGCGTTCCTTGATCATATCAAGGCCTTTTCTTGCCAACATCTTTTTTCGTATCATTTCCTGGTATTCTGGAGTAGCCTGAATTTTGGCCTCAAAATCACTAATCTGGTCAAGACTGCGCTTCATCAAATTTTCCATCGGCACTAAACTACCTTCACCACCATCGCGCATGTATTCAAGAGCATTTTTCTCTTGTTTATTCAGATTATCTTTATATTCACGAATCTCTTTTTCATTCATCAAACCAAGACCGGCTTGCATTTTCAAGAAAGTATCTGCCTCAAGTTTAACTTGATCAAATTGATGACGTAATTCAATCTTACGGTCATTTTCGTTTCTTTCGACGTCTTTAGATGTATCAGCTTCATGATTATATTGCTCTTCACGCAAATCATGCTGCTCCTTGTAATATTTCTCCCTAGCTAAACGCTGAGCCTCAAGAGCTTGAGCTTTTTCAGATTCAGATTTTTCTTTACGCCAATCAATATAACCTTGCCTGTTCACATTAACTTCAGGTTTCTCAGCCTCGATACTATCTGCTTCAATATTTTTTTCGGTATTATTAGCCTCAGATTTAGTCCTAGCTTCCTCTATTCTTGCTTGATAGTATTGATTTATCTTATACTCACGACTATTTACGTCAAGCATGCCATCTTTGTTATCATTATTTCCACTCGGCCCAAAATTCATATTTCTTACACTCATTATGCCTCCTCCTTAGCATTCTTTAAGTAATTCTCTTTAAACTCGTCCAATGCCTTCTCGGTTACAGACTGTACATCAATACCTGATTCTTGGATAATTTTCTGGACCTCATTAAAATCTGGTTCAGCTGCGTCAAAAAGCTCTGAAATCTTATCAACTAAGTAATCTGGTAAATTCATCAAGATTTCGCTTAGGATAGTTTCTTGCATTTTCATCTTTAAATCTTCACGCAAGCGATCATTCACGCGGACACCCGCCTCACTCATCATTTTTTCGATGTATTGATTCATCAATTCATCTTGCGTCTTTAAGTTATCACCATGAAAATCAGGCTGGACCTGTCCAACCTCTGGTGAAAAAGTATTCGTATCAGTCATGTGGAGACCTTTCTTTTTTATTTTGAAATATGACCTTATGCCATAAAGATAACGCTTATTTATCAGATTGTCAATAATATTTTTGTTCAATTTAATAATTACTTATAGGGGTGATATTGAACACATATTTTTCTATTTTGAATACAAAAATTATAAAATTCCACTCACAACAAAAAATAGCCGCCAAAAAAGCGACTATTTTATTTATCAGGAAGAAGTTTCTAACTAAATTAGCTAATCATCGAGGAAATTTTACCGAGCTTAGCCGTAATCCTCGCGCGTACCTCTTGGCTGACTTGTCTTTTTGATACGTAATTCGTTTCATCATCAAAGAATTCAAACGTCATTCTATCTTCCTTTGCTCTTAAATTTTTATTTTTGTTTTGATTTATGATCTTCGTTACATTAATAATATCACAAATTTTACATTTGCAAGTAATTTTTTCAAATTTTATAGAAAATATTATAAAGTTTCGAATTTCATCTGTAAAAGTTGAACAACTATTTTATTATATTGAACAACTTTATCGATTTTTCCTCTTTTATCTGAGCGATGGATAGTTGAATAACTTTTTTATTCATCTATCCATCTCCTCCACTTTTTTTCTTGATCAGTCAATGCTTGTTTATTAGTGTTTCATCGACTTCTCGTCTATTCGATAATTTTTCCTTATTTATATTATTATGTTAATAATTCTAGGTTTCCTTATTTTTTCTTGTCTTCGAGTATTCGAAGACTTTTTTGCATATTTGATTTCCTGTTTATTTTTCTTTTAGTTAGCTTATTTTACATTTTTTGTTTTTATTGTCTAACTTGTTTTAAGTCTAACATAAACTACTATTTTTGTCAATACTGTTTATGCTTTAACAGAGGAAAATTTCATCAAAAAGCTCCGTAAAATTACTTACAGAGCTTCTCGAATACTTACGTATATTATTAGATAATTACGATTTAATCAGCTGTTTACCGCTTTTAGATCTTTTCTAGCGATATCGTGATAGTTTCACCCTGGACTTTGACGATTTCGTCGTAAGCGAAGTTCCCCTCATTCACTAGTTCTTCCGCCAAGACCTCATTCATCAGCATTTCACGGTAAGTTTCCGGCACTTCCATCGAAACCATCAACCTAATTCGATCATCGACATTAAGTCCCGCCTTCTTACGCGCGGCTTGTACGAAGCGAATCAATTCACGAATCTTGCCTTCTTCCAGTAGTTCCGGCGTCAAAGTTTTATCGAGCACCAAAGCTTCCCCATGCTCGACTGACTTCACATTCACTTCTTCCATGATAATCTGCTCATAGAAGTCATCCAGTTTTTCACCAGCATAAATCAATTTCGCTAGTGGCTGACGTACCTTAATTTGCACCTCAGGCTCAGTTTTCTTCATTCTTTCTGCTAGCCCAGCCGTGATAATCTCACGCGTCTTTGCCATCTGAGTAAGCACCGCCTCATCGATCACTCCAGCTTCTGGCCAATTCAAAAGATGCACTGATTCTGGAATCTCCGAATTCACCACACCAGCACCAGTCATCTTCTGGTAAAGCTCTTCGGCGAGGAATGGCGTAAATGGTGCCAAAATCTTCGCAAGATAAATCAGCGCATAGTACAGTGTCGAATAGGCCTCCAACTTATCCTGGTCATCTTCTGATTTCCAGAAACGCCTACGTGATCTACGCACAAACCAGTTCGACATATCGTCGATAAATTCTAATACCGAAGATAAAGCCGCTGGAATATTATAAGCCTCCATACCTTCTGTAATCTGATTACGCACCTGATGGACCCTGGAAACTAACCAAATATCTAATGGGTTCACGAATTCACTCACCACCATCGCTTGTTCAGAATCAAAGCCATCCACTTCCGCATACATCGTAAAGAA
>CAUUCV010000025.1:0-7955 GCA_963543745.1 uncultured Candidatus Saccharibacteria bacterium
GAAAATCTCTATTTTAGATTGGTGACGATGGGGGTGTTTGCTTGGTTATTTTCACAGGTTGCGGTGAATATTAGTGCGATGATTGCATTGATTCCGCTGACCGGAATTACTTTACCGTTACTTTCGAAAGGTGGAACGAGTCTTCTGATAACGTGTTTTGGATTAGGGCTAGTAATCAATATTTCACGGTTTACTGCGAGGACGGAAATTTCAGATGATGAGCGAAATGAGGAAATTAAAAATAATTTAAGGATGAGCAGAAGTAGTAGACTGGGAGGAAGAAGATGAAAATTTTAGTAGTAGGCGGCGGATCGGGTGGACATATTACTCCAGCGATGTCAGTGGTGCAAGAAATTTTGAAGATGAAGCCGAAGAGTAAAATCGAATTTTGGACTGATGCGAAATATTATAAGAATGTAGTGAAACTAGCGAATGAAGCGAAGCTGGCTTGGGGTGGCGAAGAAGAAACGGGGGTGAAATTATACTTGCGCGTGCGTAAAGTTTTTGCGGGAAAATTTCATCGTTATCATGGTTTGAAATTGTCGGATTATTTTGATAATCATGCGAAAACTTTTTGTGATGTAGTGTTCGGAAATATTGCGGGGGCTTTCGGGTTTGCTATGGGTTTTCTGCAAACTTTGTGGCGTTTTAGTCGAAAAGAAAATCGTCCGGATGTGATTTTCTTGAAAGGCGGGTTCGTGGGATTGCCGGTCGGAATCGTGGCGGGAATTTTTAAGATTCCATATTTGATTCACGAATCGGACGCGACGATGGGACTCGCGAACCGAATTTTGAGTAAAAAAGCGAAAATTATTGCTATGGGTACGCCGGTGGAGAAAGAGGACTCACGTTATGTGTTCGTGGGGATTCCAGTGGGGAAGGAATTTGAAAAAGTAGTGGAGAGTAAAAAGAGGCGCCTAAAAAGAGAATTGGGGTTTGACCCAGAGCGAAATTTGGTGATTGTGACGGGTGGGTCACAGGGTTCAATGCATATTAACCAGGCAATTCGTGAAATTTTGCCAGAGCTTTTGAAATATGCATCGGTGGGTCTAGTGTCTGGTCGTAAGCATTATGAAGATATGATTGATCTTAAGAAATACGAAACTTGGGAAAAAGGTAAATTGACCTCGGAATTTCGGATGTGGAATTTTTCACCGGTGATGCATGAAATTTTGGGAGCAGGGGATATTGTGGTGTCACGCGCGGGTGCGACCACGATGGCGGAGTTAGCGAGTTTGGGGAAGCCAACGATTTTGGTGCCGTTTGAAAAATTACCGGGCGGTCATCAGGTGAAAAATGCGGAAAAATTAGCGCGCGATGAAGCGGTGGAAATGATTTTGGACCGCGATATGGAGATGGCCCCAGAAAAATTATTGAAAAAGATTTTGAATTTGCTAAAAAATAGCGAAAAACAAGCTAAATTGGTGATGAATTTTAAGAAATATGCGAAATTAGATGCGAGCGAGTCACTCGCAAAATTGGTGCTGGGATTGAAGAAATAAGATTGAAAAAAGACTTGAAGAAATTAGGGTTAAAATAAGTTTTGAAAATAAAAAGGCGATAAAAGTGAGAATTAATAAGACGATTGCCTCGAAGCGAGAAGAAGTGATTCTGGAGTCGACGAGGATTAAGGAGGAAAAAAGGCGAAAACGTAAAAAAGTAATGCGTTTTGTGGGGCTGAGTACGGCACTGGCGCTGGGGACAGCAGGTCTGACACTTGGCGCGGTGAGCCTGATTAGTCGGGGTGGCGCGAAAAAGACGGAAGTGAAACCGACGGTGGTGAATTTAACTTCGAGCGTGGAAATTGTCGATGAATCGGGGAATAAAAACCTGATTACGGACAAGATTAAGCAATACGTGGCGCTTTTGGAGCAGGATTTGAAGGATTTGGGGGTAAAAATGACTAAGGTGGTACTGCCGACGGATAAGACGAGGCAGCTAGATGTTTATCTTGAGGGTCGTACGGAGTATTATAAGTGTCTGATTGATCGTTCGCCAGCGGAATCGGCAGAAGATATTGAGCGTATGCAACGCTACTTGATAGCGAATAATCTCACGCCAATCTATGTGGATGTGAGGATCGAGAGCCGCGCGTACTACAAATAGAGATGTGGCGAGATTGAATATAAAAATTAATGAAGAGGCTTCAGGAAGGGGCCTCTTTTTTGTGCACTGTTTTTTCGTGGGTGATGTGGTTTTTACGAAAGAGACGGAAACAATATGAATAGATGTTGGGTTTACGGAAATGACATGAGTGGATGTTCGGTTTTTGGGTGGAGGATGAAAAACGAGCTGGGGAAGTTTGTTCGGTTTTTGATATTGAAGATTTTTGCCAAGGGTTTAATTAAGTAATATATTTTGAAATAAAATACATTTTTCGCAAATAGAAGCGTTCGGTTATTATGTAATAAAAAATAAAAATAGCAAAATAGCATGAAGCTGGAATGAGACTGATGAATTAAACTAAATAACAGGGAAACACCAAAAAGTTTTGCACAGGTGTGGAAAACCCGACAAATAATTTGCACAAGATTTAACAGGGGTGAGGTGTGCTCTATATATACGGTGAGGTTTGTGCAAAAAATAGATAAGGTGGTTTAATTGTGGAAAAGTCTGCGAAAAAATGTAAAAAATTATGTGAAAAAGTACTTGCAATAAGCATAAATATAATTTAGAATTAGGTCAGTGGATAAATAAAACAAAAACCACAAAAATAAAAGTACATTAAAAAATGTTTGAGGTCGGTCAACTAGGAGTCTTGGCGCGCGTTTAGGTCACGCGTAATCAAAGCCATTCGTACTTCTTAAAACACCTCCCAATTAACTCAATATGCAACCTACACAATAAGTCTCTCAACAATCATAGTTATGAGCCGCGCGAGTGGTAAAACTGTGATACTTTATTGCTAGGTAAAACGTTTCGTTTAAATAACAAAAACTATACAAACACAAACACGCTAAAATTTCTAGTTGAGCGATCTCAAACAAGAAGCAAATAACTACAAAAACCTATCAGAGAAATCTCGGATAAGTTATAATGTAGTTATGAATGAACTTCACAAACCTGTAATGCTATCAGAAGTTCTCGAGGCTCTAAACCCGAAACTGGGCGAATCTTATTTAGATTTGACAGCGGGATATGCGGGTCATGCGGGAAAGGTTTTGGCGGTTACGCAGAATTATAAGGATTCCGTCTTGGTAGATCGAGATGAGAATGCTGTGAAATATCTTCGAGAGAAGTATCCATTGGATGAATCAAAGTTAGATATTTTACAAATGGATTTTTATAGTGCGGCGCAACACTTAATCGAGTGTGGAAAAACTTTTGATATGATATTGGCAGATTTTGGAGTTTCATCTCCGCAATTAGATAATTCGGATCGAGGTTTTTCATTCAAAAATGATGGGCCTTTAGATATGCGCATGGATAGGACGCAAGAATTATCAGCTGAAACGGTGATTAATCATTTTCCAGAGAAAAAACTGGTAGAAATTTTCCAAGAATACGGCGAAGAATCTATTGGTCTAGCGAAAAAACACGCGAGGGAAATTGTCACGAGTCGGCCTTTTTCTTCAACTAAGGAATTGGCGGATCGAATCGCTGGAAGTGGATGGCATAAAAAACATCCGGCCACACAGGTTTTTCAAGCTGTAAGAATTTTTGTAAATGATGAGCTTTCGATTATCGAAAAAACTTTACCATTATTACCTAAACTTTTGAAACCAAATGGTAGAGTGGCGATTATTACTTTTCATAGCTTGGAAGATCGGCTGGTGAAGCAATATTTTAAGCAGGAAAGTGCGTTAGGATACGAATCAAAATTAACGATTTTGACGAAAAATCCAGTAATTGCGGGGGAATCTGAACTCGTTATCAATCCGCGAGCGAGAAGTGCAAAATTAAGAGTAGCAAAAAGAAATTAGCGCTAGCTTAGATTTTAAGCACGACTTCAGCTCCATTGATAAAAATAAAAACAAAAAAAAGGAGGCAATATGCCAAAGCAAATCATTGTAAAAAACAATTCACGAGCACAAAAAATCAAAGTTAACTTTCGTTAATTAGATAAACTTTGGGAGCTTTTTGCTCCCACATGACGGGAAATTCTCCCTAAAGGTGAAGGCCCCGATGCGGTTGTGAGTAAATCGTAGAGTGTGTTTTATATAAAAAATATGACCTTCCCGAAGACCATATTAGCGATGCGGTAGTGCGGTTAATATGGGACTTCGGTCTATGAATATTTTTTGTGTAAAAAGATAGACTCACAGCAATTAGAAAAAATAAAAATAAAAATAATTAGAAATACTAATTAAAATCTTTTTTGCGACAAGATTTTAGCGAGTATTTTTTGCGAGGAAAAAATGCGAATTACAGTTAATGGACCAAAGCAAAATAGTTTTTCAGTTCGTGCCAGAATGACAAGCACGCGTACAGCAGCGAGTTTGCCTCGAACGAATTTTTACGCTCATGCGGTTTCTTCCGGCTATTCAAGAAATCAAAACAGCGTGAAATACAAGAGTAATGTATTTGGTCGTTTTTCATCGGCTTTGATGATTACGATCATGGTAGCTATTTTGGGACTTTTTTATGTCTCAGAGCAGTCGCAAACTACCGCTTTTGATTACAAAATTAACGAAGTGAATACTCAGCTATCCGATCTCGAGGCAGAACGAGACGATTTACGAGTGGAGCAGGCAAGGCTTCAATCGATTGCGAATAGTAAAAATTCCACCGTGGCGTCGAATATGGAAACCGCGACCGCCGCAGGATTTACTAGATAAAATATTGTTTGTTTTTGGTTTCTCTTTTTCGGTAATGGACGTTTGCGAGGCGGAAGTTACCGCTTTTTTCTCTCTCTAAAATATGGTAAAATAATTTAGATAAATGTGTCAACTTGGGGGCGGTAAGGAGTAAGTATGGCAGAAAATCAAGACAAGGTGATTCAGATTGCGGGTTCAATTACCGTAGATGAGCTAGCAAATGCGCTCGGTCTTTCCGTGACATTTTTGATTGGCGAACTTTTTAAGCAGGGAATCGTGGCGACGATTAATCAGCGCCTAGATTTTGATACCGCAAGTATTATTATTGAAGAATTAGAATTAAAAAATGTGCGCTTAGAGCGTAAGAATACTTCGACCAAAACTTCAGATCTAAGAAGGGAATTATCAGATAAGGCAGTAGTGCGTCCACCAGTGGTGGCGGTGATGGGTCACGTAGATCACGGTAAAACTACTTTGCTTGATACACTTTTGCATAAGAAAACCGTAGAGGGGGAAGCCGGTGGTATTACACAGCATATTTCAGCTTACCAATTGAAACATAATGAACGCTTGATTACTTTTCTGGATACGCCTGGGCACGAAGCTTTCGCGGCAATTCGCCAACACGGTGCGATGCTGACGGATATCGTAGTGATTGTGGTGGCGGCCGATGATGGTGTGAAACCTCAGACGGTGGAAGCGATTAAGTTTGCCCAGAGTGCGAACGCGAAAATTATCGTAGCGATTAACAAGATTGACCGCGAGGGGGCAGATATTCCACGTACGATGGCGGATTTGGCGCAGCATGGTTTGAATCCAGAAGAATGGGGTGGTGATATTACGATGGTGCCAATTTCAGCCAAGCGTGGGGATAACCTCGAGAAATTACTCGATTTGATTCTTTTGACGGCAGATATCGAAGAATTGAAGGCCGACGTGCAGATTCCTTCTGAAGGTTTGGTGATTGAGTCACATATGGAGGTTGGTAAGGGTTCAGTGGTGAATCTTTTGGTGACCGGTGGAGAATTAAAAACCGGAGAATTCATCGTGGCGGGTGGTGCTTATGGCAAGATTCGTACGATGTTAGATTTTCGTGGTAAGCCAAAGGGTAAGGCTACGCCTTCGACTCCTGTCACAGTGACTGGTTTTAAGGAATTGCCAAATTTCGGTGATAAATTTATTGAAGTAAAAGACGAAAAATCAGCACGCAAGATGGCGCTGCTGAACGCACAGAATTTGGTGGAAGAAAGTGCTTCGGCCAATGTGACAAGCTCGGATCTACTTCGTATGATGAATAATGCGGATAATGCAAAAGTCTTTAATGTGATTATTAAGGGTGATGTGCTCGGTTCGGTGACTTCGGTGGTTGATTCTTTGAAGATGATCGACACGAAGGGTGAAGTGATGCTAAATATCGTGTCTTCCGGCGTGGGTGATATCACGGAAAATGATATTTATATGGCCGAGGGTGACAATACTGTGGTCTATGGCTTTAACGTTAATGTGCCAACCAATATCGTAAAATTAGCGGCGCGTGACGGTGTGGAAATTCGCAATTATAAGATTATTTATGAACTGCTCGATGATGCGAAGACTTCGATGGAAAATCTTTTGGATGCGGAAATTGTGGAAACCGAAATGGGTGAAATGAAAATTAAGGGGGTCTTCCGTACTGAACGCACGGCAATTATTGCTGGTGGTGAAGTTTTGACGGGTCTAGTGAAAAAAGGCTTAATGGGCCGGGTGTATCACGAAAAAGAATTGATCGGTGAAGTAGAAGTCGATTCAGTGCAAAAAGAAAAAATGGATGTGAACGAATTGGTGGCCGGTGAAACTGGTGGTATCGCCTTTAAGTTAGAGAAGAAGTTGGTGATCGAAGTGAATGATCGCGTGAAGTTCTTTACCAGGGAATTGGTGAAGAAGAAGCTTTAAAACCAAAAAAATAGGCTATCCGTTTTTTGATTTTACAATAAAAATGGAAGAGAATTAATAACTCTTTTGGTTTTTCTGAAGATTCTTATGGTAAAATAAGGTTATCATGGTGAGGAAAAAGTTTGATATTTTGAATTTATCTTTAGATAAAGTTATTTTTGGATTTTTGATTGGTTTAGCGTCATTTACGTTAAATTTTACGTTTAGCCAGAATTCATTTGCTGAATACAAAGCCACTCTTTCGGCTTCTGTTAATGAATCTAACGCTTCAATAAATGGTACCGAGATTATTGAATCTAGCGATGAGACTGCTGAACATAACATAAATCTTAAAATCAATACAACCAATAAAACTGGTTATACTGCCACATTTAGTTCTAAGACCGACGAAACGGCGTTACTAAATACCAATCCAGCGATAAATACTAAAATTGATTCAATTTCTTCTAATTACGCTCTTGCTAATTTTCCAGCGAATACTTGGGGATATAGATTTGATGATGACGCTATCTTTAGCCCAATCCCTTCCCAATCCGCTTCGGTAAATTTGATTAAGACTACTAAAAAGTCTACTAGTGAGGAGAATCACAAGATTAAGCTTGGCATGAAGTTAAATAGTAGCCTGAAGCCAGGGAATTATGAAAATAAGCTGATTATTTCAGTGGTTTCAAATCCTTATACGCCAAAAGCTGTGATGACGGAAGGTGAGGACTTTAATAATAAACTCAAGTCATTACTGGAAAATGAGACTGCCGAGATGAAGCATTTTAGGAGGAGCTTGACTACACCAGTATCAACTATAAATACTGAAAATATTGAGGATGAAGATTCTGACTATGAAATCAAACTTTGGACAGATCCCGCTACTGAATCAGTATATTATTATGTTGAACCGGAGAAAGTTTATTTAAATACAGATAGTAATTCGATGTTTTATTCGGGATATAATGACCGAAAAATAGATAAAATCTTAGAGATCGATTTTTCCAGCCTTGATACCTCTCAGGTGACGAATATGAGCCATATGTTTTCTGGCATGTCTAATCTCACCACTCTTAATCTCTCCAATTTCGATACCTCTAAGGTGACGGATATGGGCTCTATGTTTTTTGGCATGTCTAATCTCATCACCATTGATCTCTCCAACTTCGATACCTCTCATGTGACAGATATGTATTATATGTTTTATGACATGGTTAGTCTCACTACCCTTGATCTTTCAAATTTCGACACTTCCAAAGTGACGGATATGAGCCATATGTTTGA
>CAUUCV010000026.1:0-7857 GCA_963543745.1 uncultured Candidatus Saccharibacteria bacterium
TTCAACTTCTGGAATGTCGGAACGGGACATGGCGGCAAGCTGGATTTTGGTAACCAGGAAGGCGCCGAGAATGCCGGCATTATCTTCGCCGATGAGACCCTTAGAGAGGTTAACTACTAAGATCTTTCCCTCATCCATAATTTTACGGACATTAAAGGTGGATTTTGGTTGGCCGATGATATTGCGAATAATTGGGTTGGCCGTGAAGGCACCGACCTTGTTTAGGACTGGAGCGATGGATTCGTTGATTTGTTTGTCGTTCCATTGACCGAACTCGTGTTTCCAGAATTGTAAGACCGTGACGTCAGTACAATAATCGAGAGTTTCTTTGCGGAATTCTTTATCGGTGAGGAGACGAGAAATGTCTAGCAGAGTAGTTTCTGGGCGATCGAGTAGGGCAAGCAAAGTATAGCGCAAGATATGTTCGAGACGTGGACCCCAAGAATCACCGAACATACGCTTCAAAACGCCAATAACTTCAGAACAAACATTTGGTTTCTTCGAGGCATCAGAAACTTCGAGTGGGTTAAAACCGACTGGGAATTGAGTGTCCGCTGGATTGAAATAAATGACGTCTTTGACGCGAGAAGCTGGCACGAAGCGGAGGTTATTAACTGCAAAATCACCGTGCGGATCGATGATACAGTAACCCTGATTATAGAAAACGTCAGAAAGGGCAAAAAGTTCAAGCAGACCAGATTTACCTGCACCGGTTTGACCAATGATGTAGATATGACGAGAGCGGTCGCGACGGAGCATACCGAACTGATGATTAATGCCACGGAAATTGGTTAGACCGAAGGCAGAAATATTTTCGTCATTGCTGGCAATGCCGGTAATGAGAGGGAGTTTGGCTGGTGGTTCAGCGGTTTTAGAGGTGGCCCAGACGATATTTGGGGTTTCGACTGAGGTGTGTGGCAAATGATAAACAGAGGCGAGCTCAGAAATATTGAGAATGAAGCCCTCGTCGGTGAATTGACGGAGTTTGTAGGCTTCGAGGTCTTCTCTGTTAAAACTACCACCGATGGATTTGAAACCGTTGAGATTGGTGGAATTGTACTGTTTAAAAGTACCGACTAGAGCCTGCATATCGAGCTGCGCATTAATTTCGCTGTCACCGAGATAGGCGAGGCGGATTTTAACTTGATAACCGAGTTTGGTAGCCTTAGTCTCGGCAGCGGAAATCTGCGATTTGACACGTTCAGAGAGTTCGACGGCTGGTTTTGGGCTACCAGAGCCACCACTTGGCGGGGTGGAAAGTGCGGAAAGAAGTTCGGCTAGCCAAGTCCAATCGATATTAAATAATTTAAGAGAGGAAGTGGGATTTTTTTGAGCTTTGACCCAAGCATCGGTTTTTTGGTGCCAAGAATCGGCGACCGGACGAGTGAGGATTTGGATCCAGAGTTCTTCATTGCTATCAGGATTCAGTTTGGCGAGGGTACCAGTAATGCCGGCTAGCGGATCGACTTCGAAAGTATCGAAAGTTTTGATCGGTAGGACTTCATTTTCGGTAAGAGAAAGCTCGGAAGTATAGACGACATTGTGACTATGAACGGTTTCAGTGTAATCTTTATCGACGACGTGAATTTGGACGCTTGGGTATTGGGCATAAATCTGACCTTCGACGAAACTCTGGAGAGTTTTCGGCACGTAGACATAAAAACGAATCTGTCCACCAGAGGAAACGATCTCGAAACTGAGATGTTCCTGGGCGGTGCCAGATTGACGTAAAAGTTCAGTATCTTTCAAAATACCGTGAAGTGAGGCGAACATTTGCTCGGCGGAAAGTTCCTTTTTGTCGTTATTTTTTGGAATTTCCAGCATCAAAAGTACCGACTCGAGATTCAGAGTCTTTAATTGATTGATTTTTTTGTAATTTTTATATGTGAGATATCCTAGGACGCCAACAATGGGGAGCCAAACAATAGGCATCAAGATAAAATGAACTAATTCCGCTATCATACTTCTATTTTAGCATTACTGACCGAGTTCGTCAGCATAAGTATAAGTGTTTCGGTCGACACGGCGGAAAAGTTTTTTGTTCTGAAGATTCAAAAGAATGGTAGTCTCTTTAACCTTGCGAGTTTTAAGCACGCGCTTGACGATTTCTTCCCTTGTGAGTGGCTCGCCGGCTTCTTTTAGAATGTCGGTAATAATTTGCGCGACCGTACCACGCTTATAGCCCCAGATATCGAGAGCGTAAATGCCACGACCGATTAAGACGAAGCGAGGGTCTTTAATCAGTTCGTTATGAATGGCTTGAGTAGTGACGTTTTTGCGACGGAATTTGGAATTGGAAATTGCGTCGGCGATGTCGCTAAAGTGCATTGGCTCGTTTTGATTCTTCAAAATAACATAAATTTTATCGCGAATGTTTTTTGGATTGACGGTTGGCCACTTGGCGAGACCCCATTGGTCGTCTAAGGAAGAGAGAGATTTAGAGATGGAAGCAATGGCGCGGATATGATTTGGGTGTTCGTAGTTCAATTTAGCGTCAAGCTCGGCCAGGCTCATTGGGAGCTTGTTGTTGCGGATAAGGGTGACGATTTCATCAGCTTTGCGCTTAATTTCGCGTTCGTTGCCATATTCAGCGATGCCGGTGGCGTTGTAATAGCGCTCGGATTCATCGATATGAACGAGGCGGGCGGAAATTTCGCTAATAAAATTAATGGCAGCTAGTTCCTTTTCGTTAGGATTGTGACCATAGATTTTTTGGGCAAGAGTGGAAATGCGAGCGATTCTTCCCTCTTCGACGAGGAAGCGAATGATAATCTTTTCGGCGGCACCGAGTTCTGGGATTTGGTTTTCCTCGGCCATTACGCGAAGACGAATAATGATGGCTTTTTCCAACTGGCGGACGCGTTCCCTAGTGATAGAAAGCACTTCCCCGATTTGTTCGAGGGTTTCCTTTTGGCCATTCAGACCAAAGCGACGAGAAATAATCTCCTTTTCACGGTCTTGTTCTATAATATTAAGACTTCCTGTCAAGGCTTTCTGAATAGTTTCCGCATGTTGATCCATCTTATATTTTTCCCTTATCCACCCAATAATATATAAAAATTACTATAATTATAATATAAAATTATAAAAAGTCAAATAGGAATCTTGTGTGGTCGCTTTCCGTCTAACTTCTTTAAATATTTTATCATAAATTGTACATTTAGGACAGAAAATTATATCTAAATTTAAACATTGGCGGTTTCATGGTGTGATTATGGATAATGCTTATGTTTAATGTTGTGGTGATGGCAAAAAAGTCGCTTCCTATTAGTCTAATAGACAAGAGGCGACTTTGATTTTATGGTAGTTTTTTGTGATCCGACTTGACTTGGTATTTTCTAGTTTTTTGCGATTCGGCTAGATTTGGTGGCTAGCGGTAGTTTTTGTGATTCGGTTGGATTTGGTGGCTAGCGGTATTTTTTAGCTCTTTTTGGCTGTAGCTTTCGCTTTGGTTTTCGCCGTAGTTTTCTTAGTAGTGGCCTTTTTCGCCGAGGTTTTCTTGGCAGCAGTCTTCTTGGCTGGGGCTTTTTTGATGGCTGGCGTTTTGGAACTTAAGAGAATTTCCTCGGCTTCTTCCCTGGTGATGGACTTCGGGTCACGATCTTTTGGAATTTTGGCGTTATTCGGACGAGCACGACCTTTACCACTAGCTGGCTTAATGGCTGGACCCTTGATATATGGGCCAAAGGGGCCGTTAATAATCTTAATATCACCCCAGTCGGCGAGAATAGAGTCGATTTTCTTTTGATAGAGCGCTTCGGCGGTTTCGAGGGTGATGTGATAAGGATTTTCCGCTTCGTTAATCTTGCTAAGCGCGATATTATGGGCGCCGGCCTTAATAAATGGGCCGAAGGGGCCATTAGCGGCGATTAGTTCAGTGCCGTCCTTAGCGTAGCCAAGAGAGCGTGGTAGAACTGGCAATTCCAACTGCTTAAGAGCCTGATCCAAGGTGACGGTTTTGACGGTTTTCCCCTTTGGCAGAGGGATGAAAATTGGTTTTTCACCGCTTTCTTTTTCGTTTTCACCGAGCTGCAGGAAGCCTCCATTTTTGCCAATTTTGGCGTAAATTTTTTTGCCAGTTTTAGGGTCGGTACCGAGTTCGGTGGCGGAATTATAGCGGTTAGCCATGGCGGAAGCGCCAATAGCTTCAGAGAATGGGCCATAAAAATCGCGAAGCATCTTCAGGCGCGTGAGTTTTTTCTCAGCGATAAGATCGAGTTTTTCTTCGATGCCGGCAGTAAAATCGTAGTCGACGATGTCTTTAAAATTCTCACAGAGGAAGTTGGAGACTAATTCACCAACTGGGGTCGGCATGAGTTTTCCCTTGGTCGAGCCGGTTTTTTCTGAAATAGTTTGCTCAGAGAGTTGGTTCGATTCATCGAGCACGAACTGTAAAATATCGCGCGGTTCACCTTCAGATTCACCTTTCACCACGTAATTTCTGACCTGAATAGCGTTAATAATTGAGGCGTAGGTGCTTGGACGACCGATGCCGAGTTCCTCGAGTTTTTTCACCAGTGAACCTTCGGTATAGCGGGCAGGCGGTTTGGAAAAAGTTTGTTTGGCTAGTAAAATGTGACGCTTTACGCTGTCGCCAATCTGTAGATTTGGCAGGGTGGTGTCCTTACTTTTACCATAAACTCGGAGGAAGCCATCGAAAATTACCATTTCGCCGGTGGCTTTAAAAAGCTCGTTTGGCACAGTGTCGGCCTCGAGATAGAGACTGGTTTTAGCTACTACGGCGTTTTTCATCTGGGTAGCTAAGGTGCGACTTCGGATTAATTGATATAATTTCTTTTCGTATTCGTTTTTACCTGCCACTTCCACGTCAATATGGGTCGGACGGATGGATTCGTGAGCCTCTTGAGCGCTGGCGTTTTTGGTATGAAAACGGCGAACCTCGAGATAATTTTCGCCAAATTCGGATTTAATAAGATTAGCGATTTCGGCTAAGGCCTGATTTGAGAGATTGAGAGAGTCGGTACGGTGATAAGTAATGTGACCGGACTGATAGAGGCCTTGAGCGGCTGACATGGTGGTCTTAGAGCTGAATCCAAGGCGGCTATTGGCTTCAATTTGCAGTGCGGCGGTGGTCAGAGGTACTGGATTGGCCTTTTTGGCTTCGGTTTTTTCGAGATTTTGTACCTTAAAATGGGCATCCTTGAACTGCTCGAGGAAAAATTTAGCTTCTTCGGCAGTAGTGAAAGTAGTTTTATCGAGATTAGCTTCAAAAATTTCAGAAGAATCGAGGTCGGAAATATTAGCGGCTTGGTCGCTGAATTTACCAGTGACTTTAAAACTGGATTTAGCGTTAAAACGTTCAATTTCCTGTTCGCGCTCGACGATGAGACGGAGAGCTGGGGACTGGACACGGCCAGCAGATTTAGCCCCTGGCACTTTGGTACGCACGACGCCAGAGAGGTCGTAACCTACTAGCATGTCGAGAGTTTGGCGAGCTTGCTGACTGGAGACCATATTCATATCGACAGTGCGCGGATTCTTAATGGCTTCCTGAAGAGCTGGTTTGGAAAAGTAATACGGTGGGTGGTTTTCGGTAATTTTAGTACCTCTAAGAGATGCCAAGAAATCGATTCTCCTTCACGGTCTTCATCGGTTGCAAGCCAAATCGTGTCAGCGTCCTTGCTGGCCTTTTTTAATTCAGCGATGACTTTTTTATGGTCTGGATCAATTTCGTAAGTCACAGCGAAATTATCGTGCACATCAACGTTGGTATCTTTACGAATATGGCCGACCGAGGCAAGAACCTTAAAATTATTACCGAGATATTTTTCAATAGTCTTGGCTTTGGCAGGAGACTCGACGATGAGGAGATTTTTAGACATATACTTATATATTATCACGCTTGTCAACTAGAAAAAATTTTTCGGATTTTTAATTGGGCGAATTTTTATAGAGATAAATTAGAGATGAATTTTAGAAAAATTTGCAAAAAAGCCAAAAAATCTTGGAAAAAGGACTTGTTAAGTCAAAATGTTTATGTTAAAGTTTAGGTGTGTGAAGGTTTTCTGGCAGTATAGAAAGGAAATATACTGTGAGAATAAAAAATAAAAACCATAAAAAAATTAAAATTGCGACAACATTAATGGTTTTATCTGGTGCGGCGTTATCACCAATGCTGTTTGATTTGCCAACACCAGTATCGGCAGTGCAACAATCTGCTTCAACAACAATTAGCGTTGTGATTGATCCTGTGATTTCAATTACTACGCCAAACTCAATTGATATTAATATTACGCCTACTCCTACCGGTGCGTTCAATACGGGGACTGGTACGGTGAATGTCTCGACCAATAATGGTAAGGGATATACTACCTATGTCACTTCCAAGACGACGGATACGGATTTGTCTCAGCCAGCTGCCTCTGGTGTAGCCGACAAAATCCCTTCAATCAGTCAGACAAATTCGACGATTTCTGGTACGGGTTGGGGTTGGTCTGCTGATGGCACCACTTTTAACCCAGTGAAACAAACTGGTACTGTGGATGCTTCGACGATTTTTGCCAAGACTACTTCAGCAGCTACCTCTGGTAGTGCTAAGACGATTACGGTCGGTGCAAGTGCTACTACCTCTATTCCAGTAGGTGCTTATTCGAATACATTGCTCTTTACAGCAGTTGCGAATCAATAACATTTTCTTTTCGATTCCCTGTGGTCGACGGGCTGCAGGGGTCGAAGGAACCAATAAAGGATCTTGTTTTAAAACTGCGTGGAGATGCTTTAGAGACCGCCTTCGGGCGGTCTTTTTCTGGTTGAATTTTCTGGCTGATTTCTGGTGGTATTCTAGTGGGTTCTATAGGTTAGTTTTTGAGTTTTAAATTAGACCTTAAAAATTTAAGCATCAAAAAACCCCAAGTAAGGGTGGGCATCACTTGGGGTTATTAGACCCTACAACGCATCTCTATTGATTCCGGGAGAGCCCCGGAGCGTGACCCACCTCACTCTATTGGGGCCCGCCGGTTATAGGGGTTGCTATGTTCTTAAAAATTGACTTTCAAGTGGAGGTAATACTTATACTTACAACCGATAAAAGAAAAATTGTAAGCCGAAAGTCTTTTAAGAACACGCAACTTCTGTTATATTAGTAACAGAAATTATGATTTATTTAGGTGCGGTTTAGAGATCGTGCCTTTTTCTGGCTCCAACCCCTAACTGATTCGTATTATAGCATTATAAATAAAAATAGTCAATACATAAAATGTAAAAAATATTAAAATCAAGTACAAAATTGGAGGTTTTTGTGCAAGTCAAATCTATTTCCCCTCTAGAAGACGGGTTTTTGCGTAAATTAGAATTCATTGCGCTTAAGCCTAAAATATTGTATTATTATGGAAAATCACCCGGCGAGATGGCGGATATTGAACCAGAAGCGGTGAAAAATAATCAAGAAAAAGCGTCAAGCCAAGCTTATGTGCGACCGAAGACGGTAGCGGTGGTGGGGTCGAGAAAATATACTAAATACGGTGAGGAATGGGCGTATAAGATAGCCTATGAATTAGCGAGACGTGGGGTGGTGATCGTGAGCGGGTTGGCTTACGGAATTGATTCGATTGCGCATCGGGCGGCGTTAGATGCCGGTGGTTTGACAGTGGCGGTGTTAGGGACGCCAATCGACAAGATTTACCCAGCTCGGCATACTGGTTTGGCGCGGGAAATTGTGGACCAGGGTGGTATGGTGCTATCGGAATATCCACCACAAGAAATTTTGGCAAAAGATGAGAAGTTGTCACGCATGTTAAATAGTCAGTTAGGGATGCGTGCGGCTTTTCTAAAGCGTAATCGATTGATTGCGGGGTTAGCCGATCTGGTGGTGGTAGTCGAAGGTGGGGTGAAATCTGG